>DATEWO010000064.1:0-10438 GCA_035257925.1 Propionibacteriaceae bacterium
GCGCCCGCGCCGGTCAGGCCTAGGAGCCCAGCGGCTCGCAAAACGGTCCGCCGCGCAACGGCGGAGGTCTCCTGACCTGGCGTTTGGCCGCCGAACTCAGACATCAGAAGACCTCCACTCTCTGCACTGCGCGCATCGGTCGCGAACAGTGACCAAAAGCTACGGGAAAGACGCTCTTTCGACCCCAGACGAGATAGGCATCGATCTGGTTCGATTGATGCCTGGTCAGCTTGCCTTGACCGTGGCGCGCCGGGCTGGCAGCTTGTCGGAGTTCACCGCGTCAGCTGATGCCCGCGTCGCTGAGATGAGCGCTGGTTGGGTTGCTCTGACGGGAACGGCCTGTCCATCGAGCAAAGGCTTGAGGAACGCGCCGGTGTAGGACTTGGAGTGAGCCACCACCTGCTCCGGTGTCCCCTCGGCGATCACCAGTCCGCCGCGCGATCCACCTTCCGGCCCCATGTCGATCAGCCAGTCGGCGGTCTTGATGACATCGAGGTTGTGCTCGATCACTACCACGGTGTTGCCAGCGTCAACCAGTCGCGCGAGGACATCCAGCAGCTTGCGGATGTCCTCGAAGTGCAGGCCTGTTGTTGGTTCATCGAGGACGTACAGAGTCCGGCCTGTTGCCCGCTTCTGTAGTTCACTGGCCAGCTTGACGCGCTGTGCCTCGCCGCCGGACAGCGTAGGCGCGGGCTGGCCGAGACGCACGTATCCGAGACCAACATCAACCAGGGTGCGGAGGTGCCGAGCGATTGCGGGCAGTGGAGCGAAGAACTCCAGCCCTTCCTCGATCGACATGTCTAAGATCTCGGCGATCGACCGGCCCTTGTAGTGGACCTCCAGTGTTTCCCGGTTATAGCGAGCGCCGTGGCAGACCTCACAGGGCACATATACGTCGGGCAGAAAGTTCATTTCGATCTTGATGGTGCCGTCGCCGGTGCAGTTCTCGCAGCGGCCGCCCTTCACGTTGAACGAGAAGCGACCTGGCTGGTATCCGCGAACCTTCGCTTCGGGTGTCTCGGCAAACAGCCTGCGCACGTGATCGAATACCCCGGTGTAGGTGGCCGGGTTCGACCGCGGCGTGCGGCCAATCGGGGACTGATCGACATGGATGACCTTGTCGATTTGCTCGGCCCCGCTGAGCGAGCGATGGCGGCCGGGCACGTCCCGTGCGTTGTAGATGCGCTTCGCGAGGGCGGCGTAGAGGATGGTATTGACGAGCGTGGACTTGCCCGACCCAGAGACACCGGTAACCGCGATGAGCTGGCCAAGCGGGAATGACACTGTGATATTGCGCAGGTTGTGTTCTGCTGCGCCATGCACGGTCACCTCGCGCCCGCGGGTACGCGGGCGGCGGGAAACCGGGAGCGGGATGGAACGGCGTCGAGCAAGGTAGGCGCCGGTAAGCGACTCGCGATTGTTCAGCAAATCCTCGACGGGGCCGGAATGCACCACGTGGCCGCCGTGCTCACCAGCACCTGGGCCGATGTCGACCGCCCAGTCCGCCGCTTTGATCGTTTCCTCGTCGTGTTCCACAACGATCAAGGTGTTGCCCAGGTCCCTGAGGCGAATCAGAGTCTCGATCAGCCGCCGGTTGTCCCGCTGGTGCAGGCCGATGCTGGGCTCATCGAGCACGTAGAGGACACCGACCAGTCCTGAACCGATCTGGGTGGCGAGACGGATGCGCTGTGCCTCTCCTCCCGACAGGCTGCCTGTCGGACGGCTGAGCGAGAGATAGTCCAGGCCGACATCGAGCAGAAACCTAAGGCGCTCGTTGATCTCCTTGAGCACCCGCTCAGCGATCTGCTGTTCGCGTTCGGTGAGCTTGAGGTGGGAGAGAAACTCAGCGGCCGCATCGATCGGCATCGCCGACAGTTCTGAGATGTTCTTCCCGCCGATGGTCACCGCCAGTGAGGTCGGCTTGAGCCGAGCGCCTTTGCAGGCTCGACAGGGCACCTCTCGCATGTAACCCGCGAACCGCTCACGCGAGGTGTCACTCTCGGCTTCGGCATGGCGCCGTTCGATGTAGGACACAACGCCCTCGTACTTCGCGTTGTAACTGCGCTCGCGACCGTAGCGGTTCCGGTAGCGGACGTGGACCAGCCCAGGCACTCCATCGAGCAGCAGCTTCTGAGCCGCCGTCGGCAGCCGACGCCACGGGACCGTAGTCGAGAAACCAGCGTCCTCGGCGAGGGAGTCGATGAGTCGGGTGAAGTAGTCCGCTACATGCGCTGATGACCAGGGGGCGATGGCCCCCTCGGACAGACTCTTCTCCGGATCGGGAACCACTAGCTCGGGGTCGACTTCCATTCGCGTTCCCAGTCCAGAACATGTGGGGCAGGCCCCCCACGGGCCGTTGAATGAGAACTGGCGGGGTTCCAGCTCGTCAATCGCGATGTCGTGGTTGTTAGGACACGCCATCTTCTCGGAGTAATTGCGCTCGCGCTGTGGGTCCTTTGCGTCGATATCCACGAAATCGATCGACACCACGCCCTGTGCCAGCTTCAGCGCCGTTTCCACGGAATCGGTCAGCCGGTGCTTCACCGAAGGTTTGACGGCGAGCCGGTCAACGATGACGTCGATGGAGTGCTTGTACTTCTTGTCAAGGGTGGGCGGATCAGTGAGTTGGATTACCTGACCGTCGACCCGGGCGCGACTGAAGCCCTCAGCCGCAAGCTCCCGGAAGACCTCGACGTACTCACCCTTGCGGCCACGGACGACCGGAGCCAGCACCTGGAACCGGGTCCCCTCCTCCATCGCCATCAGCCGGTCGACAATCTGCTGAGGTGACTGCCGGCTGATCGGCTCGCCGCAGATCGGACAGTGCGGCCGGCCGGCGCGCGCATAGAGCAGGCGAAGGTAGTCGTAAACTTCAGTGATCGTGCCCACCGTGGAACGAGGGTTGCGGCTGGTCGACTTCTGGTCGATGGAGACCGCAGGCGACAGACCTTCGATGAAGTCCACGTCAGGCTTGTCCATCTGACCAAGAAACTGCCGCGCGTACGCCGAGAGCGACTCGACGTAGCGGCGCTGGCCCTCGGCGAAGATGGTGTCGAAGGCGAGGCTCGACTTCCCGGATCCGGACAGGCCGGTAAACACGATCAGCGCATCACGCGGCAGATCGAGAGAGATGTTTTGCAGGTTGTGCTCGCGCGCACCCCGAACGACGAGACGGTCGGTCACGGAGCACATCGTATGTGCCAGCGCTGACAGTGCACAGGTGAATAGGGCACAGCTGAATCCGATGGCATCGAGACCTCCCGCGAGCAGTCAGTCGGGCATTACGGTATGGGCATGACCGCGCCTGCATCCTCGGCCACAACGCAGCTGGAGACGCTGCGCGGGTTGGTCAGAGCCGCAACCCAGCGCCTGCTGGGCGACACGATCTTGGTGACCGACGAGCAGTGGCGGGCTCCCAGCAGACTCCCAGACTGGACCCGCGGCCATGTCGCCACCCATATTGCTCGCCATGCCGATGGCATGGTTCGGCTGGCTCAGTGGGCGCTTACCGGGAAACGTCTGGACATGTACCCCTCGCCCGAGCATCGTGCAAACGACATCGAGGCTGGTGCCGGACGATCCGGCCTCGACCTCCAGATCGACCTGGATACCTCCGCTGGACGTTTGGATGCGGCATTTGACGAGCTTGACGGCGTGAACGCCTGGGATGCGGGGGTCGAAATGCGGGGCGGGTTGAAAGTACCCGCACGGCTACTGCCATTGGCCCGGCTGCTCGAGGTGGTGATCCATCACGTTGATCTGGACATCGGTTATGAGATCACTGACATCGATACGCAGACGGCCGAGTGGCTGCTCGAGTGGTGTGCGTTCCGGTTGCGGGATCGTGACGACTGGCCCAAGCTCCAGCTGACCTCGGACACCGGCTTCACGACGACGGTCGGCAGTGCCGGGGAGCCGGTTGCCGTTAGCGGTAGCAGTACTCATCTCCTCGGCTGGCTGATGGGGCGTACCGACGGCTCCTCGCTCACCGGGACAGGCGAGCTTCGGCTTCCGGCGTACTGATGCAGGGCTTCAACCACGTTGATCCGGGCGGACTGCCGCTCGTCCTACCACTGTCCGGCTCAATCACGATGATCAAGATCAGTCTGGGTCCGGTCGACAACAACGCCTATCTCCTGCAGAACCGCAGCGATGCCAGCCTCCTCATTGACGCCGCGAACGATGATGATCGACTTCTGAAGATCATTTCTGATCAGTCGCTGGATACCATCGTGACTACGCACCGGCACGCTGATCACTGGCAGGCGCTACGCTCGGTTGCCGCGGCCACGGGAGCCCGATTGATCTGCGGCCAACCTGATCTCGAGGCCATCAGCACCGGCGCCCGGGTCGCGGGGATGGTCGGGGTCTGGGACGGTGATCAGATCGAATTGGGCACAGAGCGCCTGGAGGTGATTGGGTTGGTCGGGCACACGCCAGGTTCCATCACGCTCAGGTATCCGGGCACCGGCATGACTCATCTGTTCACTGGGGACAGTCTCTTCCCCGGAGGGCCCGGCAAGACCAACAATCCCGAGGACTTCACATCCTTGATGAACGATCTTGAAAGCAAGATCTTCGACCGTTTCGACGACGACACAGTCGTACATCCCGGTCACGGCGACGACACCACCCTGGGCACGGAGCGGCCGCATCTCGCTGAGTGGCGCAGGCGGGGCTGGTAGTCCGCCACAGGACTTGATGCCGTTTCTCTTGTAGCCCGACCGGTCGCGATATATCGTTGACGTATCGTTGTAGACGTCACGAAAGCAAGGTGATCGACATGGGTGGTGCATACGCCATGGGTGCGCCGTGGCAGCACTTCGCAGGCCACTGCAAACCCCAATGGGGCAGGGATCTTGGTGACTGGCTCGCCAAGATGACCGGACATCACGGTCCTCGTGGTCCGCAACAGTTCGGCCAGTGGGGCATGTTCGGAGGTGCACCATTTGAACCTCCGTGGTGGGGCGGAGCTCGTGGCTGGCGCGGTCCGAAGGCGCGCCGTGGCGATGTGCGGGCGGCGATACTCGCGGTCCTGGCAGAGCAGCCGATGAACGGATATCAGATCATTCAGGAGATTGCCAGCCGTAGCGGCGGAGTCTGGAAGCCGAGTCCGGGGTCGATCTATCCGACCTTGCAACAGCTCGAGGACGAGGGCCTGGTGCGTGTGGAAGCTGACGGTGGCCGCCGCGCATACACGTTGACCGACGAAGGTCGCAGCTACGTCAATGAGCACGCAGATGAGGTCTCAGCTCCGTGGCAAGCCATGAGTGATGCCGGCGAAGACGACGGCGGACTCAAGCCGTTGATCGGGCAGGCGGCAGCCGCGGTATGGCAGATCGTCGCCACCGGAACGCCCGAACAACAGGCGAAAGGACGCGACGCCCTGATCGAGTTTCGCCGCAAGCTCTACGCGATCCTTGCTGAAGACGACACCGCGCCGGACAATTAGTCATGACTCGATACATTCCGGGAAGGTACGACCTCTCCCGGGGGAATGTGATGTGGGTGTGGCCCACCCCATACGGCCCGACGGAGTCCAAGCCCGCACCGAAGACTCCACTCAGAATCGGCGATGCCGAGCGAGACCGTGCCATCGCTGAGCTTGGTGATCATTTTGCTGCAGGTCGGCTCAGCACCGAAGAATTTGAGCAACGCGTAGACGAAGCGATCAAGGCGCGCTTCAACGACGATCTCGAACCGCTCTTCGTTGACTTGCCTCGGACGCCCGAGCCGAGCACGGAACCGAGGTCGAACCAGCGATCGGATGCCCATCTCGCATGGTCGCCCGTGCTCTGGTTTGCACCGCTACTGGTGGTCTGTGCAGTCGTCGCGGCAGTCATCCTCAGCGCCCCCTGGCTGGTGTGGATGTTCCTCTGGCTGTTCCTGGTCACCGGGTTCTTCCGGCGCCGCCGGCACCAGTTCGGACCACCACGCCGCTACTACCGCTACTGACCTCGGCGGGTGGGACTCCAGGCTTGGAGCGCTGATCTAGCGACTGTCCAGGTCTGACGTTGCCTCCACGGGTGCGCCTGGACACTCCATCCGGCCATGCCGTCTGTCTAGTCCATCGTGTTTGATGTACTGGTGAAGGCGTCCAAGCACGGGCGAATGGGCTTTCGCGAATCCAGGAATTCTCAATGCCACCGGGACAGCTGATCAGGCGGGCTGCCGGTATCACCCGTTCGCTGATCACCTACTACGGTCCGGTTTGGCGCCGCAGCAGGATGGAGGCGTTCTACCGGCAGTTTCTTGAGGCCGGTGATCTTGCTTTCGACATCGGTGCGCATGTGGGCAATCGAGTACTCATCTTCCGCCGCATTGGTGCCCGGGTGATCGCCGTCGAGCCGCAGCCAGACTTCGTTACCGTGCTGCGGCTGCTTTACGGCCGCGACCAGGATGTCCTCGTTGAGGCCAGTGGAGTGGCAGCTACACCAGGCGAAGGAAAGCTCCATCTGAGTACCCGGACGCCGACTGTCTCCACCTTCGCTGACTCCTGGATGGACGATGTCCAAACTGATCGACGATTCCAGCGGATTCGGTGGGACACCGTGATCAACGTGCCCCTGGTCAGTCTGGACGGACTCATCGCCCGCCACGGCGAACCTCAATTCTGCAAGATCGATGTCGAAGGCTTCGAGCATGAGGTTCTTGGTGGCCTCAGCCAGCCGCTTGCAGCGTTGTCATTTGAGTACATTCCGGTCGCCATTGACCGCGCAATCGACTGCCTCGAGCGAATCAGCGCCCTCGGCGACTACCGCTATCGACACTCACGGGTCGAGACGCACCGCTGGGCGGACCGTGGCTGGTTGGAACCGGAAGCCATGATCGAACTCTTGGGCGCCTTTCCAGCCGATGATCGATCAGGAGATGTCTACGCCATTCGTACCGATCGGCTCAGCGCCGCTACCTGATCTTGAGTGCGGAGCGACTGGTTAGCGAAACACATTCAGTGTTTGCGGGCTGTCGAACTCAGAGCCGGGCACCCGGGGCAGATCAAGGGCGTCGGTCACCAAGTTCGCAAGGTCGGCGTTACGGATCGGCTGCTTTCCGCGATAGCTGGAGCGGCTGTCACCAGGACTGCGAAAGTCGGGATTGAGGTCATACAGGTTGCGCCCGGCGGCAACCCCCGGACCCCAGGCCATAAAAGGAATCCGGTAGTTCTGCAACCTGCTCGCGTGATGATGCACCGCGCCCCTGCCACCGTGGTCGGCGGTGAGAATCACCAGCGTGTTGCGGCGCAAAGCGGGGCGGGCCGCCACAGTGTCGAGGATTCGGCCGAGCAGGCGATCGGTGTATTGCACGGCGTCGAGGTACTCCTGGCCCATGAACTCATGGGTGTGTCCAACACGGTCAGGTAGGGAGAGGTGCACAAACGTGAAGTCCCGCGGCGAGCGTCGTAGCTCGGCGTTGAGTTTTGCGACAAGCCGGGTGTTGTCGCCGTCGATCGTGAAGCGGTCGATCTTCGCACGTCCATCATTGCGGCCGATCGGATCAGGGCGGCCATGGGTGTTCCAGGTGCGCTCGTGAAGCTTGAACTTGATCTTGCTGGCGTACATCGCGGTCGAGCCGCCATGGTCATGAACGACGTCGAACACGCTGGCGACATAATGCCCGGCCGCCTGATGCACGGTAGAGCCATTGTCGAAGTTCTGGACATACCCGTGTCCGCCATGCTCGTCGTTCACCCGACGGCCGGTGAGCATTGAGGTGTGGTTGGCCAGCGTGTGGGTCTGCTCGCGGACGGTGCGGGCGTTCAGGGTGTAGGCACCTTCACCCATCAACCGGTGAAACGCGGGGGTTCGAGACTTCCCGAGCTTCTGGATGGCACTTGGGTTGAGGCCGTCGATAGAGATCGCGATCACTCGGTCGACCGCATTGTCGGCCGCCTCATCGCTCGGAGCAGTCGGGACAACCGTTCTCTTCGGAGAGGGCAAACCCGGCGGCGGCGCGGGCGAGACCAGAACGGGAACAGTCTGGCCCGCAGGCGGGGTCGCATGACATCCAGCGATGAGGACAGCCCCCATGATCAAGATGGCCGGCCACGACGTCCGCACGCCTCGAACGATCATGGGCTCGACCCTAACCGTGGCCCGGCTTGGTGGGAACGTGGCGCGCCCGCCCATCCACCCAGGTTAGCTATCGATTTCTCTCGACCTGCGCTCAACCATCGCTCGGTGCATCTGACGCCGGTCAGTAGTGGCAGCAGACCTCGCAATGTGATTGGGGGTCTTGGCAACCAGGAAGATCGCGAAGCCGACAGCAGCCGCGGTGGCTGTCCCAAATGCCACTACGGCCGGCAGGTGGTCGATCATGATCGCAATCAAAAAGCAGAACAAGGCAAAGCCGTCAAGGCCAGGAACAATCCCGCGCAGCAGGGTGAGAACTCCAGCATGACCAGTCTGTGCGTTCGCAAAGGCGCAGACCACGCTCAATGCGATCGGAAAAGGTGTCAACACACCGGCAAGGGCGGGGCCGACCGACGCTGCCGTACCAGTCACAAGGAGAACCAGAACAGCGGTTGCGACCGCCCGCGCCGGCAGATCCCACCACGGTGTTGACGGCAGCGGTAGCGGTGGCGGATGCAGCCGGCGCAGCAGCGCGCTCGCTGCGTGCAGCGCCAGCAGGGCAAGCACCAGGGCCGCGCCCACCGGCACGTCGACCTGGGCAAGAGCCAGGTCCGTCGCGAGCACCGCGAGCCAACTGGCCAGCAAGGTCAATAACCAGCCGTGACGTCTCGACAGATAGCCGAACACCACCGCGAACAAGGCCAGCGGCACAATGCCCAGCGTGGCGGCGCTGGCCGCCTCTGCCGCGAACCGACTGCCATGGTCCAAGTACAAGATCAACAAGACCGGGCCGGCGACAACTGGCAGCACGATCAAGATCCCGGCCACCCGAGGACCCCAGCGTCTTCCGGCGAGGGAGGAAGCGACCACCAACAGGGGTGCGAGCAGCAGCTTCAACGCCAGAACAGTCACTGGTGCTCAGTATCCCAGGAGCTGCTCCTCCGCGGTGTCAGTCGTCCGGCGGTGGTTGGTCGGCTTCCAGGAGAGCGACGAGGTGTCGCATTGTCGTCAACGTATTCCGCAGCTCGTCCGTGGCCAGATGTGCTCCAATCCGATTGCTGAACGGGTGCGCCACGAAGCTGATCCGACGAATCGCCCAGTATCCGGCCTCGGTACAGGCGAGCAGCTTGGCGCGCCGGTGCGCGGGATTCGGCCGGTACTCCGCCAGATGGTGCGCAACCAGCAGATCGGCGACGCGTTGCACCCCTTGCCGCGTCATTCCCATGCGTCGCCCGATCGCTGCCACGGTGCGTGGCTGATCCAGGATGCCGCCCAGCACTTGCCACCAGGCCGCGGTGAGGCCACCGTTGGCCGCCAGCACTTGGGCAGCCTCCAAGAGCCGGGCGTTGAGACGGAACGTGGTGAGGATGACATCGGTGAACAATGCGCCGGCTTCTGTCTGAGGCGGCGGCTCTGGCCAGCTTTCCCGCGGTGGAACAGTGGTGTCCCTTTGGGCAACACTCATGCTGCGTCTTGGGCATCCATGAGCGCTGGGTAGGCGGTCGCGTCGGCCCGGTGGAAAACACCCTCGTACGCCTCGAGCGTGCGATCGGATGCGAGGCCCAAGCGCCGCAGCGTCGCGCAAGCGAACTGCACAGGCGACTGGGGGCCGGCGGTAATGAGATCCCCGTCCACGACTGCGCGTTCGTTGACGTAGTAGTCGCTGCCGGCGTACCCGGTGGCGATCAGGTACTCCGCCGCTGCGCTGGTGTGCCGGCGCTTGTCCAGAAGACCGGCTCGGGCCAGGCCAGAGGTGGCACCGCAGATGGCTGCCACCGGAACCCCGGCGTCCAAGAAACGCGTGGCAGCGTCTCCGAACGCTGTCCCGTCCCCGGCGTCCCACAGGTCGGCGCCAGGCAGGATGAGCAGGTTGCTGTCGCCGGGATCGAGGTCATCGAGGATCATGTCCGGCACCAGCCGGAGCCCACCCATGCTGATGATCGGCTCGCGCGACTCGGCAACCGAAACAATGTGCCACGGGCGACCGGTGAAGCGGCCGGTGCGTAACTCGACAAGCAGATAGCCGATCTCCCAATCGGCAAGGTTGTTGTACAGAGCAATATGTGCAGTAGATGTACTCATGGACAGTATCCTGTCAAATTGACAGTATATTGTCAATAGAAGGAACTGAGATGCGTGAGGTGGACATTTTCACTGCCGACGGGCGAAGCCTTCACACGTACGACGTGGGTTCCACGGGACACCCAGACGAACTGGTCGTCATGTGGCATCACGGCACCCCCAACACCGGTGCTCCGCCCGAGCCACTCTTTGAGACCGCGCGTTCCCTGGGTATCCGTTGGGTGGGCTATGACCGACCCAGCTATGGAGGGTCGACTCCGCATCCCGGCGCAACAGTCGCGGCAGCA
>DATEWO010000065.1:0-8669 GCA_035257925.1 Propionibacteriaceae bacterium
CGGCACCGGATTTGCGGCTTGGGCGCTGAGCATTAGCCCGATGTCGGCCAGCGGGCCTGAAGAGGTCGCCATGGCAACGACAGCCAGTACAAGATTGAGCACCAAGGCTCCCAAGGCGACCCAAGCCGCCGGCTCCCGCAACCGCATCAAACTCTGCACAACTTTCAGCGTAGTCACACTGGCGCTACCCCGAGGCGACCTGCAAGAACTCCGCTTGGAGCGTTGGCAGCTGGCGCGAATGGAACACTGGTGCGGTGCAGATCGTGATCTTGGCCGGTGGAGTCGGCGGCTCGAAGTTCGTGCTCGGGGTACGCCGGGCCTACCCGACGGCCGAACTCACCGTGATTGGCAATACTGCTGACGACATCACTCTGCACGGTTTGCGGATCTGCCCAGACCTCGACACCATCATGTACACCCTCGGTGGCGGCGCGGATTCGGTACGCGGTTGGGGGCGTGAGGACGAGAGCTGGCGGGTCATGGAGGAGTTGGCCTGCTACGGCGTCGAGCCGACCTGGTTCTCCCTCGGTGATCGTGACATGGGCACGCACCTGGTACGGACTCAGATGCTGAACGCCGGCTATCCGCTCTCGGAGGTGACCAGGGCACTGTGCTCCCGATGGCTGGCCAGCGACGCGCGACTGCGTCTGCTCCCGATGACAGACGATCGAGTGGAGACGCATGTGACGATTGCGGATCCCGAGGCGCCAGGTCAGCTGCGAGCTGTGCACTTCCAGGAGTACTGGGTGCGGCTTCGCGCAGATCCTGACGCGCTTGCCGTGACGTTGCTGGGCATCGACACCGCACGTCCCGCCCCGGGGGTCATCGAGTCGCTCGAGCAGGCCAACCTGATCTTGCTGGCGCCGAGCAACCCCGTGGTCTCCATCGGCCCCATCCTTGCTGTGCCTGGCCTACGCGACGCATTGCAGCATGCTCCGGCCCCGGTCGTCGGATTCGCTGGCATCCTCGGTGGTGCTCCGGTGCTGGGAATGGCTCACCGGCTGCTACCCGCCATCGGTGTAGAGGTCGATGCTGCCGCCGTGGGCTTGCACTACGGCGCCAGGTCGCGCGGCGGCATCTTGGATGCATGGGCCATGGATACTGCCGACAGCTCCTCGGCCGAGCGTGTCCAGCAGGGCGGGCTGCAAGCCGTCGTCACTGATCTGCTGATGCGCGACCCGGCGAGCACGGCTGCCTTCGTCAGCTACGCGATCAAGTCGGCCACGTCATGATCACCGGGACCGGAGCAGGTGATCCGACGCTGGCTCAGGAGTCGTCCGTGATCATGATCTTCGCCCCTGCTGGAATCGGGGACGTGTCAGCCGGTACTGATCTTGCGACGACGATCCTGGCGGCGGTGGACGCAGACCCGCTGGGGCCGCTCCGCGACGGCGACGTCGTCGTTGTCACATCCAAGATCGTCAGTAAAGCCGAGGGTCGCATCGAGCCAGCGTCACGGCGTATCGAGGTGATCGCCTCCGAGACCAAGCGCACCGTTGCCCGCCGCGGAGAGACCCGCATCGTTCGCACCCACGACGGACTGACCATCGCCGCGGCCGGCATCGACAGGTCCAACCTCTCGCCGGAGTTCATCCTGCTGCTGCCGCGGGATCCGGACGCGAGCGCAGCAGCACTCCGCGAACGGCTGACCGCCGCAACCGGGCTTCGGCTGGGAGTGATCATCTCCGACACCGCCGGACGGCCATGGCGGATCGGCCAGACCGACCACGCCATCGGTGTGTCCGGCGTCCGGGCCCTTGCAGACTATGCAGGTGTGCGAGACGGGTACGGCAACGAGCTGCAGGTGACGGTGATGGCCGTCGCTGACGAGCTGGCCGCAGCCGGCGATTTGGTGAAAGGCAAGCTGCGCGGTCGTCCGATTGCAGTGGTACGCGGCCTTGGTCAGCTGCTGGGGCAGGCTGAGTCATCTGCGCGTGAGCTGCTCAGGGATCCCGCCAAGGACATGTTCGGTTTCGGCAGCCAGGAGGCGGTGCTGGCCGCGGCCCTGGCCGCCACTGGACAGCACCATCGCTATGAAGAACTGGTCGCCCTCGATCACGCGGAACGAACATCGCGGCTACTGGCCGGGACTACGTTAGGTCGGGAAGCCGCAGACCTGCTGCGTGCCATGATGTCTATCGATTTGCTGACAGATGACCCTCAGCGGACCGAGATAGACTCGCCACTCCCTGAGCCGGATCAGTAGGAGCGAACTAAGTGGCGAAAGCCAACAGCGACGAAAAGGCAGCGCCCAAGGGCGGCACTTCCAGTAAGACGACGTCTTCGCCACAGAGTCGTCGCGACAAGCTGGCGTCCCTTGAAGCCACCAGGAAGAAGGAGCAGCGCAATCGGACTATCCGGTTGCTGGTGATCTGCATCGTGCTCGCGGTGGCACTGTTGGCTTATCCGGTCTACCTCTTCGTTGACGACTACCGCGCTCGTAACGCGACGCTTGAGGACCTCGGCACTAGCCTTGGGGCCGCAGGTTGCGACCCGATTGCTGAGAATGAGGCGACCGGCAACCAAGATCACGTTCCGGACGGCACCAAGGTCCCCTACGCCCAGACTCCACCTGATTCCGGGAGCCATTACGCCAATCCTGCGCCGTTCACCAAGCACTTCTACGCCGAGGCCGATCGACCTGCCGTGGAGACCTTGGTGCACAACCTGGAGCACGGCTACACAGTCGTCTGGTATCGCGCCGACGCCCCCAGCGAAAAGATCAACGACTTGCAGCGGATCTCCAAAACGTTCGGCAGCGACGACTACAACCCGGCAGACAAGTTCATTGCCGCACCCTGGTCTGACGCTGATGGCGCCGGCTTCCCAGCCGGGAAAAACGTCGTGATCACGCGCTGGACGGCTGACCCCAACGATCCCGGCAATCCCAGCCTGCAAAGGGGTGTCCGCCAGGCCTGCACCAGCGTCAGCGGTGCCGCCATCAAGGACTTCATGGCCAAATACCCGGTCAACAACTCCCCGGAGCCCAACGGCGCCTGACCTATCGGAAGCTCCGAGCTCTCAGACTTGATCGGTTACGCGTAGCCGCCGCCGAGCTGAGCGGTGACCTCGGCGACCAGTTCCTTGATCCGCTCGGCCTCTGAGATCGGGCAAACCAAAGTGATCTGCGGCGTCTGCACGATCACGGTGTCAGTGAGTCCGACGACCGCGACGACCCGGCCGTCTTCGGCGTTGTTGATCACCAGGTTGTCCCGCGCATCGACCAACACCGCGACGCCATGGGTGGCATTGCCGTGTTCGTCGCGCGGCAGCTGCGCGCCGAGCGCTGCGAAGCCGCCGACATCGTGCCAGGTGATCGGCAGCCGTACCGCGACAACGCGAGCGCTCCCCTCGCCTCGCGAGACGGGCTCCATTACGGCGTAGTCGACGCTGATCTTGAGCAACTCCGGATAGATCTCCGGCAGTCGATAGGGCGCAGCTGCCAGCTCCACTACCGCATCGTGCGTCTTTGGCTGGAGCAGTCTGAGCTGTTCGAGCAAGGTACGGGCACGCCAGACGAACATTCCGGAATTCCACCAGTACTCGCCGGAGGTCAGGTACTCCTCAGCAGTCGGACGATCAGGTTTCTCCTTGAACTCAACGACTGTGAAGACCTCTGGGTGGTCCGGGAGCGTTTCACCCCGCCGCAGGTAGCCAAATCCGGTGTGCGGCGCGGTTGGCACCACCCCGAATGTCACCAGGAAGTCCTCGGCGCTCTCGGCCACCTCGAAGCCTTCCAGCACTGCGCTCTGGAACGCGGAGATCGGATGCATGATGTGATCTGCGGTGACGACCGCAACGACCGCATCAGGATCGCGCGCAGCCAGGACTGCCGCTGGCCACGCCACCGCGTTCAGCGAGTCCCGGCCCTCCGGCTCCCCGAGAATGTTCGCCGGTTTGACCTCGGGTAACTCGGCAGCGACTACCTCCGCATAGTCGGCACCCGTGCAGATCAGTACTTGATCAGGCGGAACGATCCCCTCCAAGCGCTCGTACGCGATCCGCAGCAGGCTCTTGCCGCCAACCATCCGCAACAGCTGTTTAGGCATGTCTCGCCGGGACAGTGGCCAGAGCCGCTTGCCTGATCCACCAGCCATGATCAACACGTAACGCATGCGGAAAAGGGTAGCGGCGCTGCGGCGACTACTGGTGGTGCGCATGCTTCTACGCTGGCGCCATGAGCGCACTCCTCGCCGAGCTACTGCATCAGCGCGTCAAGACCAACGGGTCTGCGCCGCTGTTCACCTTCTACGATCTCAACTCGGGTGCGCGCACCGAACTGTCGGCGGCAAGCTTCAGCAACTGGGTGGACAAGACCTCGAATTTGCTCGTCGACGAGGTTGCCGTCGACGAGGGCGATGTGATCAGCATGCCGCTCGCTCTTGAGGCACCCGGCCACTGGCTGACAGCGGTGTGGGAGCTCGCTTGTTGGCAGGTCGGCGTAGTAGTCGATCTCACCAATCCGACGCAGCCAGCAACAGTAGTGACGGGGCGTCACTGGGAAGGCCATGCAGCACGTGACGTTTTCGCCTGCGCGCTGGACCCGATGGGATTTGGATTCGGTGAGTCGCTCCCCGACGGTATCCGCGACTATGCGGTCGAGGTGCGCAGGCATGCAGATAGGTTCTTTGGTTCCTCTCCGGACACGGGTGCCACCGCCTGGGTGGACGCCGAGAGAACTCTGACTCAGGCGGACCTGGTCGAGGTCGACGGTCCACCGACGCGACGGCTGGTCCGAGCCGACGAGCCGTGGAACACCTGTCGCGACGGCGTCGTGACCGCGCTGGTGACCGGCGGATCAACCGTCGTCGTGGTCGGCGCCGACGCCGATCAGGTAGCTCGGATCGCCGACAGCGAGCGAGTACTTGCGCCCTGAGCCTGTCGAAGGGCAGATCACGCTGCTCCGGCGAAGATCGGCGGCAGGACAAATAACATGCTGAGCGACCATGTGATGTGGGTAAGGATGGGGGCGAGTATGCCGCCAGAGGCTCGGCGCTGCAGCGCTACCACGGTGCCAAGAACAACAGCCGCGAACACCAGGGCAGGATTGCCGCCGGCAATCGTTGCCGACGCGTAGAGAACTGTTGAAATCAACACCGGGTGCCATGCACCAATAGCGGCGAAGAGCGCGCCACGAAAGAAGAATTCCTCGGCGATGCCGTTGACCAGCGTGATCATGAAGATGATCCAGAGATTTCCCAGTCGGGCGTAGCCGAGCACGTCTTCCGCGAGGCTGGCCAACTGGGGAATCGTACGCACGACAAAAGCACCGAGCAGGAAGAGCGCGGCCAACAGCAGTCCCACCGCGATGGGCGTGATGATCGGACGACGCAACGTGCCACCGCGGAGGATATGCCCCAAGTGCAGCGGGCCGGACAGCAGACTGCCCAACGTCCATGTCGCTGCCAGACCGAAGGTCAGCGCATAGAAAGCCGGATCTCCTTGCCGCACGGAGAATGAGAAGCCTAAGAGGGTGGCACCGACGGCCAGGGTGATCGCGACGACGATTCTGCGGCGCAGGAACGCTGCATCGGATTGCTGGTGATCTCGTTCCACCTTGTCGATCAAGACCGGACGGACAACGCCGATCACTCGCCCCATCATCCGCTTCGTTGGGCTGTTGCTCACGATTTCACTCTGGCGGCTCGCTGCCTGAAGGCCTCGCGAACCGCGTCGTCATAGCCCATGGGGATTGTCGGAACGATTTCGGCTATGGGGTTGTCAATGACCACCACCTCGTTGCTCATCGAGTCCACGAGATTGCGGGCGGTCGCGGTGTCGACATCGGTAACTAATGCCAACCAATAAGAAGAGAGCCGGGGAGTCAGCAGCGGCACGGCAAGCATGGGCAATGGGCGATGATGGTGCAGCTGAGCTACCCGCCGCATCATCTCGGCGTAGGTGAGCACATCGGGTCCGCCGATCTCGAAGACCCGTCCCTTGGCCGTCTCCAGCTCGAGCACCTCGACCAGGTAGTGAATAACGTCGGACAGGGCGATCGGCTGGGTGCGGGTGGTCGCCCACTTGGGTACGACCATCGCGGGTAGGTGAGCGACGAGCTGTCGGGTGATCTCCCAGGAGATACTGCCGTGTCCAATGATGATTGCCGCCCGCAGCGTGGTGACCGGTACGCCCCCACTCCCCAGCAGGTGCTCAACTTCTCGCCTCGACTTCAAGTGTGCCGACAGGTCCGCACCGTCGCGGCCAAGACCACCGAGATAGATCAATCGCTCAAGACCTGCGGCGCCGGCGGCCATTCCGAATGACCGAGCAGCCTCCGCGTCCTTCTCCACAAAGTCCTGCCGTGCCAGCGAGTGCACCAGGTAATACGCGGCGTCAACCTCAGCGAGTACTGACGGGAGGCTGGAAGGTTCGTAGACGTCGCCAAAAATCGGCTTGCCAGCGCCGGAGTAGGTATCCGGATGTCGAGTCATGGCGAGGACCGAGTGACCTCGGGCCTCAAGCGCCCCGGCCAGGTGTGAACCCACGAAACCGGACGCGCCCGTGACCAGGACCTGCTTGGCCATCTGCTTCCCCTTTTGAGTTGGGCCCTGCCGGGCACGATGGCTGCTATCGGACGGAAACGATCACTGTACTTGGCTGATATTCGTCCCTGATCCCTCCAGCGGTTGCATGCCATCGCCTAATGCGCTCAATTACCCACTCTTGCATCGCGGACTTGCCTTGAAATTTGCTCATGTGTCCTGCATCTCTGCTTGAGTGCAGTGAGGTTTCTCCACCAGAGGTAGACCGCGCGGCGGCTGCGGTTACCTGAAGCAACGTTGTCGTGATGGGGCGTGTCGCTGCGTCGGCGTGGGGTCCTGGCGGGATAGGTCGGTTCTCGCCAAAGAAAGACAACCCCACGGTAGGACAGACCGCAGCTCACGCCCTGCCCGCGCTCTACCCCGCGCCGAACGCGCCAACGCCCTCCTCAAACGCACCGGGAAAGCCCTCGAACGCATCACCCTCGATCCCTGGAGAATCGGCGCCATCACCACCGCCGCGCTCGTCCTACTCCAACTCCAGAAGCCCAAGCGCGCCGGACTGAAGGACAAAGCCGACGTGGTCCGGTCGAGCATCGAAGCGTTCGTGGTCAAGCTCGTTCCTATCGAGCAGGTAAGTCCATCGCGAACGGGTCCAGGCCGCTTGGCTTATGCCCGGACTACGGCGTCGGCATGGAGAGCTGGTAGCGCTCGATGACGTCTGCGAACCATTCGGGCTCCGCCATTGGGACCTCGTAGCGGTTCGCGAGCTCGACGAGCTTCGACATCTCTGCTTCGCCGCGCTCGGTTAGGTCGACGACCGTCCGGAAGAGCTCTTCGAATCCGGCAGGCGAGATGATCTCGATCATGCGCGCCGGCGTCAGCCCGGCGTTCCACATCGCGTGGACCTCGCCGCGCGGCTTCACGATGTATCCACCCGGACCGAGCACGACCTCCTTGTCCTCGGACCGGAAGCCGATCTCGCCCTCGAGCACGATGGAGAACTCATCCTCGCGGTGGTGGACGTGCGGCAGGATGAATCCGCCGACCTCGAAGGGGTGTTCGACGACCGAGAGCGCCCCACCGGAGTCGGCACCGTCGATCTTGAAGATCACCCCGACGCCGGGCATCAATCCGCCGCGCCGACCTTCACCGGGCTGGACAACCTTGACGGTCGTGGCCGCTACAGTCCCTGCACCCATGCCGCACCTCCATTTGGCTGACACATGTGTACAGTGAAGCAGCAGCAAAGCGCCTCGTCAAGATTGGCTAACATATGTGTTCAGTGAACATAGCGTCGCCACGCCCATACCGGAAGACGAAGCGTGCGCTCACCGAAGCCGAGACCCGGCAACGAATCGTCGAAGCAACGGTCGAGCTCCACAAAACGGTCGGTCCCGCGAGGACGACCATCAAGGCCATCGCCGAGCGCGCGGGCGTGCAGCGTGCCACGGTGTACAACCACTTCCCCGATCTCCAGATGCTTTTCGAGGCGTGCAACGCCCACTACTACGAGCGGCATCCCATGCCCGACCCGACCTCGTGGGTCGGCATCGCCTCACCCAACGAGCGCTTTCACGTCGCAGTGCGCGAACTGTATCGGTGGTACGAGGAAACGGAGGCGATGCTCTCGGTAGGCATCCGCGATATCGACACTGTCCCGCCGGCGGCCCGCGAGGCGTTCTTCGGATACTTCCGTCACGTCGCTCGTTCACTGATGACAGGGCGCCGCGAGCGAGGTCGTGCGCGCGTACGCACGGCGGCAGCCGTCGGCCACGCGATCTCGTTCGTGACATGGCACTCGCTCGTCCGGGGGGGATCGCTCACAATCGAAGAGGCTGCCGATCTCATGGAGGCGATGGTCGGCGCGGCGCCGGGATGACGGCTTCGTGTGAGCGAGCGTCGTGACGATGGGCACAATTCTGAGAATTGCCCTGGCCCCATGCAATGGCCCCGAATCCGAGATTCTCGGGGCACCTCAAACGCAGCCGCCGCCCGGTCTACCTCTGGTGAGAAAACCTCAGTACCCGCAAGGAACTCATCGGGCGGCTGAGCGTCAACTGCACTCAAGCAGAGATGCAGGTCATGCGTTCGAAAACTGTCGGTGGTGGCTGCGACGATGAAGTCATGACGGGGGATGACCAAGACGACAGCTCCACGGCCCGCGCGACGGTGGCGGACGCCCGC
>DATEWO010000066.1:0-27326 GCA_035257925.1 Propionibacteriaceae bacterium
CGCCATCAATGCCGCCATTGCCATCGAGGAATCTGGCGGATTGGGCGCTCATCATGCCCATCACCCCACAGCCGACGACAGTTCAGGTGCCGCCGAGGTGCCGCGACTGCTCCAGTCCACCGTGGGCTTGTTGACCGGAACGCTGGTGGCAGGTGTCACGCTTGGCGGCCTGCTCGGGGTGCTCAGCGCGCTCGCCCTTGGCCGCTTCGGTCGCCTCGGCGTACGCGGTGTCAGCCTGTCCTTGGCGGCCATCGGCTTCGTCAGCGTCAGTCTGATGCCCTTCGTGGCGTATCCGCCCAACCCGCCTGCGATCGGGCATCCCGACACCATCGGCGTTCGCACCGCCCTTTACTTCATCATGCTGGCCGCCTCGATCATCGCCGCTGTCACGGCGGTGCTGGTGGGGCGTGAGCTCGCGGAGCGATGGGGTGCCTGGTACGGCACGCTGATCGCGATCGCCGGCTACCTGCTGGTGACTATCAGCGCCATGGCGCTGTTGCCGAGTTACTCCGAAGTGCCGGCTAGCTTCCCGGCAACGGTGCTGTACGAGTTCCGCGGGGCGAGTTTGTTGACCCAGCTCGCCCTCTGGGCCAGCCTCGGGGTGGCGCTCGGTGAGCTGCTGTACCGGCTGCAACGCCGCAGCGGCGTCGAAGTCCTTGAGCCTGACTACGCGGAGCAGCTGTCCTGACATGATCAGCCCGCCTTCCCCCGCCGTGTACGCCGAGGCCCGCAGCCGTCTGGATGCGCTGGCAAAGCCGGTCGGCGCGCTGGGCCGGCTCGAGGATTTGGCCGCGTGGGCGGCGGCTTGCCAGGCGACCTGCCCGCCACGGCCCTTGGACCGGGTGCGGGCGGTGATCTTGGCCGGTGATCATGGCGTCTCTCACGAGGGCGTCTCTGCCTATCCGCGGGAGGTGACGCCGGTAATGGTGCGGGCCTTTGTCGCCGGCGTCGCCGGCGCTAACTGCCTTGCTCGGCAGCACGGCGTGACGCTGCGGGTACTCGATCTGGGTGTCGACGATGATCTTGAAGAGGTGCCGGCCGAGGTATCGGCATACCACCTTGGCCCCTCCCAGCCGATCGACCAGGCGGACGCTCTGTCGGCCGCCGACTGCCGCGCGGCGCTGCGCGCCGGCGAGGTGATCGCTGAGGTGGAGATCGCAGCCGGCGCCGACTTGTTGATCATCGGTGATATGGGAATCGGCAACACCACACCGGCCGCCGCCCTGGTGGGTGCGACCTTCGGACTTCCGGCTGAAGAGGTGGCTGGGCGTGGCACTGGTGTGGAGGACGATCAACTGCGACACAAGACTCAGGTGATTGCCGCCGCGCTGGGTCGGGTGGGCGAGCGCGCCGAAAATCCCTTCGATCGGCTTGCCGCACTCGGTTCGGCCGACATTGCCGCCGGTGTCGGCTTTCTCCGTGCGGCAGCTCGCAGCGGCGTACCGGTGCTCCTGGATGGGGTCGTCACGCTCGCGGAGGTATCGGTAGCAGAGGATCTTGAGCCGGGCGTGGTGGCGTGGTGCGTAGCCGGCCACCGCTCGACCGAGCCGGCCCAGCAGCTGGCATTGGACAAGCTCGGCCTGGAACCGGTTCTTGATCTTGGTCTACGACTCGGTGAAGGCACCGGCGCGCTTACTGCGCTTCCGGTGGTGCGGTCGGCCGTCTTGATGCTGCGCGAGGTGGCTCTGCTTGCCGATCTCAGCCTGCGCTCAGGGCACATAGTCAGCTGAGCCGATCATGCTCGACGCGCTGCGGCTCTCAGTCGGGACGCTGACCATCCTGCCATCCGGCCCGATTGCCGAGATCGACCGCCGTACCGCGGCGCGGGCGATGATCATCGCGCCGCTGGCCGTAATCCCCCTGGCCGTGGCCGTGGCGCTGCTGGGCTGGCTGGCCCGAACGGCCGGGCTGCCCTCCTTGGTGGTCGGCCTGCTGGTGGTAGGCGGGCTGGCCCTGGGCAACCGTGCGTTGCACCTGGATGGCCTGGCCGACACGGTAGACGGATTCGGCTCCGGATGGACTGCGGAACGCTCGTTGATGGTGATGCGGCGCGGTGATGTCGGTCCGATGGGTGTAGTGGCGCTGATCGTGGTGCTGGGCCTGCAGGCCGTGTCGGTCGGTGAGCTGATCCAGGGCGTGCCCGGCGCCTTGCTCGTCGGCGCGGCGGTCTGCTGCTCCCGAGCGTCGCTCTGCCTCACCTGCCTCCGCGGCGTACCGGCTGCCCGAGGTGACGGACTTGGTGTCGCAGTGGCCGGCTCGGTGCCGCCCACCGCAGCAGCGGGCTGCTGGTTCGCTGTGCTGGTGATCATGAGTGGGGCGGCCTGGTTGTCCGGTCACAGCCCCGTCAGCGGGGTGCTCGCCACAGTTGGCGCCGCGGCGACTGTTGCGGTGCTGGTCTATCGCTGCGTACGCCGGCTGGGCGGTGTCACCGGTGATGTGATGGGCGCCGCGATTGAAATCACCTTCACCGTCATGATCATCCTGATGCTGCTATGACGTCACAATCGCAAGGCCCGACCCGCCATGACCATGATCACCTCATCGCTTGCGGCCGCCATTTCCTGGTTGACGAGGCCCAGCAGCTCGGTAAACACCCGGCCGGATCGGTACGTCGACACCAGTCCCCAACCGACCTCGTTGGTCACGGCGACTGCCAGGCCGCGCCGAGCCTGCCACGCCTCGATCAGATCCTCCAGCTGATCCTGAAAATCGCCCTGCCAGGTAGCCAGCGGCTCCTCCCACGTGCCGAGCCGGTCGATCACGGCGCTCAGCCAGGTGCCCAGGCAATCGATCATGATCGCCCCCGATACGCTGCGCAGCACACCGGCGACGTCGCTGCTCTCGATCGTGCTCCAGTGTGCCGGCCGGCGCGCGCGATGATCGACGATCCGCGCCGCCCATTCGGGATCGGTCGCAGGGTCGGGTACCGGGCCGGTCGCCACATAGGTGACCTCGGCACTGTCCGCGAGCAGCGTCTCGCCGTAACGGGACTTGCCGGATCGCACGCCTCCGGTGATCAGGATGCGGTGATCAGGACTGGTGAGGTCAGGATCGATCAGTGGAGTCATCGTCCATGACTCTATCGAGGCACTGGCCGTCTGCGGTGGGGCTTGCGGTGGGATACCTGGCCGACCGAGTCGTCGGCGACCCGGGCCGCGGCCATCCTGTTGCCGGCTTCGGCGCAGCAGCCTCGTGGCTCGAGGCGCGGTGTTATGCGGATCGACGAGCTGCCGGCGTGGTGCACACCGGCGCCCTGGTCGGAGCCGTCATCGCGTTAGGCGCGGTGTCCGAGCGGCTGATCTCGAATCGGTCATTGGCGACCGTCGTAACGACCGCGGCGGCCACCTGGGCCGTGCTCGGCGGCCGTTCGCTGAGTAGGGAGGCCGCAACAGTGGCCGGCCAGCTGGCTGCCGGGAACCTCCTCCAAGCCCGCGATCAAGTTCGCCACCTGGTGGGCCGAGAGACTGCCGAACTGTCAACCGAACAGGTCGCGCGAGCCACTGTGGAGTCCGTCGCGGAGAACGCGTCGGACGCTATCCTCGCTCCGCTGCTGTGGGGGGCGGTCGCTGGCCTGCCCGGACTGCTCGGATATCGGGCTGTCAACACCTTGGACGCCATGATCGGGCACCGCTCGCCGCGCTATCTCCGGTTCGGATGGGCGGCCGCCCGGCTGGACGACCTGGCCAACTGGGTGCCGGCGCGACTCGCCGCGCTGGCAGCAGCAGCGTGGGCGCCGCTGGTCGGTGGCACCGCCGGCAGGGCGATCGACGTGGTTCGCCGCGACGCTGGCCGGCATCCCAGCCCGAATGCGGGGGTCGTCGAGGCCGCCTTTGCTGGCGCGCTCGACATCCAGCTTGGCGGACGGAACGCGTACCACGGCACTGTCGAAGATCGAGGCACCCTGGGGACCGGCCGACCGGTCACTGTTGCGGACATTGAACGGGCCGACCGGCTTGCGGCGGCGGTCTCACTGAGCGCGCTTGTCGTCGCGGTTCTGGTTCGTGGCTGGCGACCGTGACGATTCTGATCTTGGGTGGTACCGCCGAAGCGAGGCAGCTGGCAGCGGCCCTCGTAGCGAACGGCGTCGACGTGATCTCCTCGCTGGCCGGACGGGTCAGCGCTCCGAGCTTGCCGCCCGGACGCGTCCGGGTTGGCGGCTTCGGCGGTGTCCATGGTCTCGCCGACTACCTGCGCCACGAGCACACTTCCGCGATGGTTGATGCCACCCATCCATTCGCGACGATGATCAGCCACAACGCGCAACAGGCGGCGGCGCTTTCCGGGACGCCGCTGGTTCGGCTCGAACGCCCAGGGTGGCGCCAGCACCCGCGCTCCGACTCGTGGACCTGGGTGGCCGACGCCGCTGCCGCACGAGCCGCAGCCGAGTCTGCCTTCAGGCCTTTCCTCACCACAGGACGGCGGTCGCTGCCAGATTTCCTGCCCTGGGCCGACCGGAATGTGCTGGTCAGGTTGGTCGATCCGCCGACCGCCCCACTGCCGGAGCGCTGGGTCGTGATCATGTCCCGCGGACCCTACAGCTACGCCGGTGAGCGCCAGATCCTTACCGAGCATGCGATTGACGTGCTCGTCACCAAGGACTCAGGCGGTACTCACACTGTGGCCAAGCTCGATGCAGCGAGTGACTTGAGTATTCCGGTGGTGATCCTTGCGCGGCCGAAACGGGCACTCGTCACTCAGCTGGAGACGGTCTCGGAGGCTGTCGCCTGGTGTCGCTCCGTATTTGTTGGCGACGCTCCGCGTCGCGCGGATCGCGCTTCTGGCCCGCTGACGTCGTCCTCGCTCGGAGACTGAAAAGCGTGTCTCCTCGCTCGTCCTTCGATCAGCGGGGCGCGATCCGAGCACTTGCGATTCGTGGGACGATCGATCCCATGAGGTTCATTGTGAGACTGGTGGTGAACGCCGCTGCGCTGGCGATCGCGACGTGGATCTTGAGCGGTATGACTCTGACCGGCTCCAGCACCACGAGCAAGATCATCACCTTGTTGATCGTGGCGTTGATCTTCGGCGTGCTGAATGCAATCGTCAAACCGCTCTTCGCTCTCTTCACCGCACCACTGATACTGCTAACTCTGGGTCTGTTCCTGATCGTCATCAATGCCTGCATGTTGCTGCTCACCTCGTGGCTGGCTGGCTTATTTGATCTTGGCTGGGAGGTCGACGGATTCTGGACGGCAGTGCTTGGCGCCATCATCATCTCGATCGTTAGCTTTCTCTTGAACGTTTTCCTGCCCGACCCGGACAACAAGAGAAGTGACTGAAACAGCGACCCATCGTCCCCTGCGCGTCGTCTTCGTCTGCCTAGGGAATATCTGCCGTTCACCCATAGCCGAGCGGGTGGCAGAGCACGCCGCTGCTGAAGCGGGCATTACCGGCGTGGAATTCTCCAGCGCCGGCACGATCTCTGAGGAGTACGACGACCCGATGGACCGTCGGGCCGCAGCCGTACTCAAGGAGCACGGATACCGGTACGCCGACCATCGGGCACGCCGGATCACCGAGGTCCAGATCGAGTCAGCCGACCTGGTCGTGGCGATGGAAGACGTTCACCTGCGTCGTGTTCTGGAGCTCGCGCCTGATCCCAGCAAGGTCTGCCTGCTCACCTCATTCGACCCGTCGGCTGTGCCCGGGTCCGGTGTGCCCGATCCCTGGTTTGGGTCTGACACAGGCTTCTACGACACGCTCACCGCAATCGAAGCAGCCATGCCCGGCTTGCTCGACCGCATCCGTAAGCTCCAAAACTCCGACACCGGCTGACAAATCGACATACTCGCAACCTCGCTATCCCTCTCACTGGTTTTCCCTCTCACCGGTTCTTCATGGCCCCGCTGTGATGCTCGCGGCAAGGGACAACTTGGGGGAGGAACTCCAATGATGGAACGACGTACGCTGCCGCTGATTCTTGCGGTCACGATGCTCTGTGCAGGGTGCACAACGAGCGCGACCAGGCCTTCGGTCACGACGCCGCCCGGCACGCCGGCGCTGGAATCCAGGCCGGCGGTCAGCACCTCGGCGGCGGAGTCCACGCTGCCCACCGGCACAGAGCCGGTCAATCTCAACCCGGCAGATTTCACCGCCGACATCAGCCATCGGTACTGGCCGATGAAGCCGGGAACTCGGTGGACCTACCGCGACGTGGACGAGAAGGGCGAGGTTCAAGACGTCGTCATCGTCGCCACCACGGCTACCAAGAAGCTGGCCAACGGCATCACAGCGCGAGTGGTTCGGGATACGGTTCGCAGCGAAGGAGACCTGGTCGAGGACACATTCGACTGGTACGCGCAAGACTCAGCGGGCAATGTCTGGTACCTGGGGGAGAACACTGCCGAGTTCGAGAACGGCAAGATCGTCACTCGAGCAGGTTCCTTCGAGGCCGGCGCTGGGGGTGCGCTGCCCGGCATCCTGCTGCCCGCCGAGCCGCAGGTCGGTCAAAAGTACCGGCAGGAATATCTGCAGGGCGAGGCCGAGGACAACGGTGAGGTGCTCGGCACCAACCAGCTGGTTGAGGTGCCAACTGGACGCTACAGCGATGCGCTGCTCACCAGGGACACCACCAGCCTCGAGCCGACTGTCGTCGAGTACAAGCTCTATGCGCCCGGCATCGGACCGGTGCTCGCCTTGGACATCTCCGGCGGCGCCTCTCGCGAGGAGCTGGTGAAGATCGACAAGGCTGCTCCCACCGATGGCACGGGGCCGCTTGGCAAGCCCAATCCGTGATCTGTATCAGAGTCAGGGCTATGGTCCGCTCTCGATCATCGTGAAATCCTTGATGTTGTGCGAGTCCTGATTGTGGAGGACGAGCCCAAGCTCGCGAACCTCTTGCGGAAAGGTCTGACCGCCCAGGGGCTGGCCGCCGACATCGCTACCGATGGTGATGAGGCCACCTGGATGGCGACGGCTACCGCGTACGATGCGATCACCCTCGACGTCATGCTTCCGAACACTGACGGATTCACCCTGTGCCGAGAGCTTCGCCAGCAGGGCGTCACTACGCCGGTACTCATGATCACCGCGCTCGACACTATCCACGATCGGGTCACCGGGCTTGACAGCGGCGCCGACGACTACCTTGCCAAGCCCTTCTCTTTTGCCGAGTTGCTAGCCCGTCTCCGAGCGCTGGCGCGGCGACCCCGTGACGTTCAGATGCCGGTGCTGACGGTTGGCGAGCTTCGGCTGGACCCGGCGGCGCGTACGGTGCACCGGGCGGACCTCCCGATCGAGCTGACACGGAAGGAGTTCGCACTGCTCGAGGTGCTGATGCGACGGCCCGGTGAGGCGGTATCCCGCTTCGACCTGCTGGAATCTGCCTGGGACGACAGCTACGACAATCGGTCCAACGTCGTGGACGTCTACATCGGATACCTTCGGCAGAAGGTCGATCGGCCCTTCGGCACCGACAACATCGAGACCGTGCGCGGCTTCGGCTACCGGCTCAAGACTGAGGAGACCGGGTGAGCCGCCTGCCCATCCGGTGGAAACTCACGCTCGCGTTCGCGCTCGGGCTGACAGTGGTGCTCACCGCTGTCGGCGTTTTCCTTCACGCCCAGCTCAGCGCCAACGTGGACGCCGAGATTGAACGCGATCTCCGCACGCGGGCCGACCAGCTCAGAGAGATGGTCATACGCTCCTCCATTTCGGAGTTGCCTACGACCGACTCCGAGGATCTGGAGCCAGACGAGACCATCGCCCAGGTCCTCGCCCCGGCCGGCGGGGTGGTGGCCGCCACCTCTCACGCGGACGTCCGGCTACTGACCCCAGAGCAGTTGCGAGCCGCAGCCAGTAAGGAGCTGTTCGTCGACCGGCCGGGCGATGCGATGCTTGACGAGTCGCTCAGGATCTTCACCATGCCAGTCCAGGCCAGGGGCGAAACCTTAATCGTCGTCGTCACCGACTCCCTCGATGAGCGCGGCAAGACGCTCGCCTCGGCCCTGGCTGTGGAGATCATCGGGCTCGGCGCCGCCCTAATCGCCTCTTGCGGTATCGGCTATTGGGTCGCGGGCCTGGCCTTGCGTCCGGTCGAGACCCTGCGGCAGCGGGCCGCAGCGATCAGCGGAGACGATCTTGCCAATGCCAAGCGGGCGCCGCTGCCGGTTTCACCGGTCGATGACGAGATCGGGCGCCTCGGCCGCACCTTGAACGACATGCTCGACCGGATCGGGCGTGCCCAAGCCGCGCAGCGGGACGCGTTGCTGCAGCAACGACGGTTCCTTGCCGACGCCAGCCACCAGCTGCGTACGCCGCTGGCGATCATCAAGGCCGAGGTTGACCTCGCGCAGTCCGGGACTACCAAGGACAATGATCTTCGCGCGACCATGGCATCGATCGGCGAGGAGACGGACCGTCTCAGCGGGTTGACAGAAGAGCTGCTGCTGCTAGCAGCCGCCGACGAAGAGCGGTTGACTCTCAGCCGCGAGTCGGTGAGCCTTCATGATCTGCTCGCCGATGTCGCCGAGCGCGGTCGCGGTCGAGCACAGCTGGAAGGGCGCACGATCACGGTGCAGTCAGATGAAAGCGTGATCTTGGCCGATCAGCAGCGCCTGGAGTACGCCCTGAGCAACCTCGTGGACAACGCACTGACGCATGGTGCGGGGAGCGTGGAGCTCATCGGTCAGCACAGCGGTGACGCCGCTGAGATTCAGGTTCGTGATCATGGTGTGGGCTTCTCCGACAGCTATCTGGCCCATCCGTTCGTCCGCTTTGCCCCGACTGCGAGCACCGGGCGGGGCAGCGGTCTGGGACTGGCTATTGTGCAGGCGATCACGGAGGCCCACGGTGGAGTCGTGAGCCTCAGCAATGATCATGGTGCCGCAGTCACCTTGTCCCTCCCGGCTGATCCAGCGCGACCGGTTGCCGTACCTGGAGCCGACCCGAGCTCGCCAGCAACGGCCACTGCTCAAGAACGGCAGTGGTCTTCGCGTTGAAGCCCTGACCACCCGAGTATTTGATCAACATCGTCACCGAACCACTGCGCAGGTAGTCGAGCGCGAAACTTTGGAATGCCTGATTGCGGTTGCGAGACACCAGCACTCCCGCGGCGGCCGCCATGTCATGGGAGTGGCCGCCGAGATCGGCGATGAACCGGCAGCCGCGACTCAGGTTGCGGCTCAAGGTATCCGTCGCCACTAGGGCAGTCGCGTCGTCGGAGGTAACACATCCCGGGGTGGCTGCGGTCAGCGCTCGGAATTGATCGGGCAGCCGGCGATTGAAGGTAACGGTTGCCGAGTCGCTCGCGTAGACGAGCAGTGCTCCGGCGGCGAGGACACCAACGGCAACGCGTGCGGGTCTGGCTCGGAGCAGTGCCATCAAGCGGCCCAACGCAGCGCCCGCGGTGAGAGCAACCGGAGCTGCGGTGAAACCTGCGAAGTGGGGGAACCATATCGGGACGACGAGCAGGTACAACCCTTGCCCCAGCATCAAAAGAACGGGAAGTCGAGCCTCGCGGTAGCTCCAGGCGAGGGCTGCGCAGCCGAGCAGCGCAACTATCGCAGCGACAGTTATGGCGGATGGGTACGACCGGTCGATGATGCTGAGCCCTGCGATCCGTTCGAGCCGTTCAAGACTCCCGACGGCACTGACGCCGCGGAAGAGCTGGTCGCGGACGATCTGGTTCCACATTGCCGTGGGCGCCGCGACAAAGAACGGCAAGCAGATCACCGTGGTGGCGGCCGCACTGGCAATCAGCACACGCAAAGCGACACCGTACCGGCGGAGCAGCAGCAGCCAGCCAAGGACGATCAGGAGCGTGACGACTCCCCAGATCTTGATCGTCATCGCAAACCCCAACAGCGCCCCTGCGATCAAGGCCCTACTGTGTGGCAACGAGTCGGTGTGGACGAGGGGCTGTAGCAGCAGGATGACGATCAGGAGTGCTGTTGTGGCCGGACTCTCCAGCAGGGTCGACTTGTCGGAGTAGATCGCTGGATAGAACACGGCATAACCGAATCCACCGAAAGCGGCAGCGACCGGGCCGATGGGCCGCAAGATCTTCCAGATCAGCACGGCATTCGCCGCTCCCAGTAGCATCCACGCCACGCGTGCCGCCGCGAAGCCGTACGAGTCGCTGGTCAGCTGCGCAACGCCCGCGAACGGTGCCAGGAGCAGTGTTATTGCCGGTGGATGAAGGAACACGAAGTCCCGATAGGGGATGAGGCCGTGAATGAGCCCTGTGGCCGAGGCGTAATACACCCCATCGTCGTAATTGCCGAGGCCGAAGAGTCCGCCGCCGCGCAGCACGGGAACCAATCTGAACAAGAAGGCGGCCACCGCCACAGCGATAGCCCAAAGCCAGACAAGGCTGACCGGCCGATCCTGGCCAAGAGATTGGCCCGGGGGGATGCCCATGGCTTCAGGATTCCCCATTGCCAGCCGTGATGAAACTTCATCGAGCGTTTCAGCGGACTAGTCTTCGCGAATGGCGACTGTGGGCCACCGTGCGCCGTCGGGGCAACGCGACGTAGTAGTCATCGGCGCGAGCCTCGCCGGACTATTCGCTGCGGCTGCCGCGGCTGCTGCGGGCGCCCGGACCATGATCATAGAGCGTGATGTGCTGCCTGACGGTCCGATGCCGCGGAAGGGTGTGCCGCAGGGACAGCAGCCGCACGTCCTCTTGCACCGCGGCCTGCTGGTTGCTGAAGAGCTGGTTCCCGGCATCCGGGAGGATCTGCTCCGTCGGGGCGCGGTGCCATTCGACACCGGCACCCTGGCCTGGCTCGGCGAATACGGGTGGATGCCCACCTGGATCCCGGCGTACCAGACGGTCTCGGCGACCCGGCCGCTGCTCGAGCATCTGGTACGCCAGCGGGTGCTCAACCTCCCCGATGTGACGCTGCACGAGGGCGTACGCGTCACCGAGCTGCAGCACGACGCCCGACGCTGGTACGTGGGGTGTGAGGACGCCACCAGCGTCGAGGCCGATCTGGTTATCGACGCCTCCGGGCGGGGATCCCGGCTCCCGCACTGGTTGAGTGATCTGGGGGTTCCGCTGAGCGAGCCAATGACGGTGGATGCTCGCGTGGGCTACGCCTGCCGCACATATCGTGCTGTCGGGGAGCCGCCGATCGCGATCACTGTTGTCATCGCGGCCACTCCGCAGACAGGCCGAGGCGGCCTGGCTATCCCGGTCGAAGATGGTCACTGGCTCATCGTTGCAGTCGGCTACGGCGATCGGCGACCGTCGCGGGATGCTGCTGAGTTCAGTGAGTTCTTGGCGACGCTGCCCGATCCCGCCATCGCCGAGCTGACCCGGCATCTCGAGCCGGTCAGCGACGTCACCATCCACCGGCAAACGGGCAACCGCCGCAATCGCTACGGGGAATCCCGCGCCTGGCCAGCCGGACTGCTGGCGGTCGGCGACGCGTACTGCGCCTTCAATCCTGTTTATGGCCAGGGCATCACCGTCGCCGCATGCCAAGCCGTGCTGATACGGGACGCCTTGCAGCGGGACCGCACGCCAGCCGGACGCGGACCGCTGGAAACCAGGCGGCTGCAACGCCGGATCGGTGCGACCGCTGACCTGCCATGGTCGGTTGCCACCTCAGAGGATCGGCGCCACGAGAGCAGCTCGAGCACTCCGTCATGGAGCGAGCGCATTGTCGGTCGGTGGACCGGCCACCTGGCGCAGCTCGCCGCGCATGGGGACCGCGTTGCATACCTAGCCTTCGCCCGCATCTACCACCTGATGGCGTCGCCGGCCATGCTGTACCACCCGGCGGTGATCGCTTCGGCCTGCCGCGCAGCCGTACGGGGAATGCCGGACGCAGCTCCGCGTCCAGCCGCGCTGAAGGCGCTGACGGCAGACCGTACGGCGTAGGCCCCACGTCTGGCACGCTTGGGGAATGCACATCCTGGTGGTCGACGATGATCAAGCCGTACGCGACTCCTTGAAGCGGTCGCTGGAGTACAACGGCTATGAGGTGAGTGCGGCCGAGGACGGAGTCCAGGCGCTCGCGCGCCTGGCCGCCACCCGGCCGGACGCGGTGATCATGGATGTGATGATGCCGCGGCTGGACGGCCTGGAGACGACGCGGATGCTGCGCGCTGCTGGCAACGATGTGCCGATCCTGGTGCTCACCGCGCGCGACGCGGTGGGCGATCGGGTGGACGGACTTGACGCCGGCGGCGATGACTACATGGCCAAGCCTTTTGCGCTGGACGAACTGCTCGCGCGGCTGCGTGCCCTGGTCCGGCGGGCGGGTACGGTGGCCGACTCGACCGACCCGTCTGCACAGAGTCTGTCCTTCAGCGATCTGGTGCTGAACACGCAGACCCGCGAAGTGTTACGCGGGACCCGGTCGATCAACTTGACCCGGACTGAGTTCGCGTTGCTTGAGGCTTTCATGCGCCATCCGCGTCGGGTGCTGGAGCGCAGCTGGCTGCTGAATGAAGTGTGGGGGTTCGACTTCCCGACTACGGCCAATTCCTTGGAGGTCTATATCGGCTACCTCCGCCGCAAGACCGAGGCTGCTGACGACTCCCGGTTGATCCATACCGTACGCGGGGTCGGCTACGTGCTTCGTGAGACGCCACCATGATCAGCCTGAGACGGCGGGCGAAGAGTCCATGGTTGCCCGGCTGAAGGCCTGGCTACGAGCGCTGCCCTTGCAGCGCCGGGTCGCGTACCTGACAACGGTGGCGGTGGCCCTGGCCGTCGCGGTGACGAGTGTGGCCGGTTACGTGACGCTGCGCATCTCGCTGTACAGCGCGCTGGATGAAGAGATGGTCGAGATTGCCACCTCGCTGGCAGCGGTGCCGGTTGCCCAGGACATTCGAACTCTGGGTGGTCTCACCGAACGCGCCTTGCGGGCCGGCAATGTCAGCGTCGCCGCGATCCGGACCGACGGTGAAGCGTTCTATGTCCCCGACGAGCGCGATCACCTGGTGCTAGGCGCAGAGGAGCTGGCCGTCGCTCGGTTGCAGAGCGGCTACTCGGCACGGTCGGGCGTGACGACCGGAGGGGAGGAGTACCGCATCGTCGCGGTGCCGATCACAGATCTGGGGAACTACGCACTGGTCCTGGGCCGCCCGCTGCAACCGACCAATGACATCCTGAGCTCGCTGTGGCTGGTCTTGATCATTTTTGGATTGGGGGGTGTGATCATTGCCGCAGTGGTTGGCGCGTACGTGGCCCGCTCCAGCCTGCGCCCGGTACGCGAACTCTCTGCAGCGGTCGAACACATCAGCGTCACCAAGGAGCTCACCCCGATCACGATCAAGGCCTCCGGCGACATCGCGGTCCTTGCCGAGTCGTTCAACCAGATGCTCCAGTCGCTGGCCTCCTCTCGGGAACGGCAGACGCAGCTGATCGCCGACGCTGGTCACGAGCTGCGTACCCCGCTCACCAGCTTGCGCACCAATATCGAGTTGCTGGCAGCCGATGCCACGAGTGGCATGTTGAAGCAGCAGGATCGGATCGACATCCTCGCCGATGTCAAAGCACAGCTCGTGGAGTTCACAGACCTGATCGGCGACCTGGTACAACTCGCGCGCGACGAAACCACTGCCACACCGGAGCTGTTGGACTTCCGTAACGTGGTGAACGCGGCATTGGATCGGGTCCGGCTGCGGGCGCACGGGCTGCTCTTCGACGTCGAGCTCAACCCGTTCTACGTTGCGGGCGACTCCGACATGCTGGAGCGGGCGGTGACCAACCTGCTGGATAACGCAGTGAAGTGGAGCCCGCCGGGGGGGACCATTCGGGTGCAGCTGGAAGGCGATCGGCTTCGAGTGGCCGATCAGGGGCCCGGCATATCCGAGGTCGACATGCCCTTCATCTTCGACCGCTTCTATCGCGGCGACTCTGCGCGGCAGACCCCCGGGACCGGACTTGGTCTCTCGATCGTTGCCCAGACGGTTACTCAGCATGGAGGCTGGATTCGCGCGGGTCGCTCAGCCCAGGGCGGGGCGGAGTTCACCATTCATCTGCCCGGCGCAACCAGCCTGGAAGAGCTCACCAAGCCTGCGCAATCCCGCGGGTCAACTCCGTCACCCCCCGCTTCTCCGCCGACTGCCCCTGCCGCCGCCTCTGCTGCAGCCCAATCCGCCGGTCCATCTCTTGCCGAAAGTGGTCGAAAACAACAGGGCTGAATCGATTCAGCCCTGTTGTCCTTGACCACTTTCCCGAACAGAAAGGCGCCGACAGTCGGCGCAGAGGCCCAGCAGGGCAGCATGATGTGGCTCAACTTGGAAGCCAACCTCGCGATCCACGCGGCTGATCAAGGAATCCAGGGCATCCGCGGGGATGTCGATCACCGCCTGGCAGTTGGTGCACTGCAGATGAGCATGCGGAACTGACCTCGCCCGATCGGTCGGTTGGGGCACTGCGAGGTGATACACCGTTGCAGAGCCGCCCACATGGGTGTGGGTGACGAGCCCGAGCTCCCCGAGTGTCGACAAAGCGCGATAGACCGTCGCCCGGTGAACTCCGGGAGCCGATGCCTCGGCCCGAGCAACGATTTGATCGGCTGCCAGGTGCTCTTCGGTGCCGTCCAAAACCTCGATGACCGCCTGGCGAGCTCTGGTGACCCGCTCATGCTGATCTCTGAGCAGGCTCAGCGCGGCCTGGACCCGCGGCGGGGAGTCCGATCGGCCTGATCTCGGCTTTCCGACCTGCACTTCTTGATTCTCCCTGATCCAGCGCCTTAGCGGCTCGGAAGCAGTTGCGACACTATTGCATCTAGCTCACTTGCGATAGCGTCGCATCTGGATGAGGCAGCGACATTGGTATTGGAGGAGGTTAGTCTTGCCGGCACCAGGTATCGCGGCCGTGAGAAGCGTGCCTGCCCGGATTCGCGGCAGGCTCAGCCCACAGGAACGGCGTTCGATCGCCGCCATGGCCGGGTTCATCCTGTTGCTCCACCTGCTCGGCTGGGGTGTACTCATCGGGATCGTGGCGCCGCAGCACTACCAGGTCAGCTCAACCGAGGTGTTGGGCGTCGGGCTCGGCCTCACGGCGTACACCCTCGGCATGCGACACGCATTCGACGCCGATCACATTGCCGCCATCGACAACACCACCCGCAAGTTGATGGCTGAGGGCAAGCGTCCTGTGTCGGTCGGTTTCTGGTTCTCTCTCGGACACTCGACCATCGTGTTTGGGTTGGTCGCCTTGCTGGCGCTGGGGATACGTGCCTTGGCCGGACAGGTCGAGGACGAGTCCTCGCTCTTGCAGCGCATCACTGGAGTAACTGGTACGGCTGTGTCTGGCACCTTCCTGTACATCATCGGGATCATCAACCTCGTTGTCTTGATCGGCATCGTCAAGGTCTTTCGCAAGATGCGCCAGGGCGCCTACGACGAGAAAGCCCTTGAGGAGCAGTTGAACAGCCGCGGCTTCATGAACAAGATCTTGTCGGGTGCCACCAAGACGGTGAGCAAGCCGTTGCAGATGTACCCAATCGGTGTGCTTTTCGGGCTTGGCTTCGACACTGCGACTGAGGTTGGGCTGCTGGTCCTCGCTGGCGGTGCAGCGGCCTTCGCTCTGCCCTGGTACGCAATCATGACGCTGCCGATCTTGTTTGCGGCCGGGATGAGCTTGCTCGACACCATCGACGGCTGTTTCATGAACTTCGCGTACGGTTGGGCTTTCTCCAAGCCAGTTCGCAAGATCTACTACAACATCACCGTCACTGCGCTGTCCGTGGCGGTTGCATTGATCATCGGGACCATCGAGCTGATCTCCATTCTGACCGAGAAGACCGGCATTGACTCCGGACCGCTGGCTGCAATCGCGAACGTGAACTTGGATTTCGTCGGTTATGCCATCGTGGCACTGTTCGTGCTTACCTGGGTGATCGCGCTGTCGATCTGGAAGTACGGTCGCATCGAGGAGAAGTGGTCGGCCGGTCTGCAGACCTAATCATCGAGTAACTGTCGGTAATGCGCCCCTGAGCCTGTCGAAGGGCGCGCATCGACAAGCGCCGTCCTGAGCTTGTCGAAGGGCTCAGCGCCCATTACACACATCCCTCTCTTGCTCTACCCTCGAACACGGAAGGGCCCCTCACAGTGCTAGAAGTCTCACTTCTCGGGGAGCAGTACGTCGCGGGATCGACTGCGACGAACCTCGCACGCTCGTCGCGCTCCATCGCGTTGCTCGGCTTCCTTGCCGTCCACGCCAGCACACCGCAGCCACGACAACGGATAGCCGCCATCTTCTGGCCCGATTCCACCGAACAGCAGGCGCGAACAAACCTGCGCCGGGAACTGCATCACCTCCGCGCAATGGTCGATGGCGATCCGTCACTCATCGTCGAGCCGACCACGCTCACCTGGCGACCCGGACCGACCAGCCGCGTCGACGTGTGCGTCTTCCGCCGCCAGCGACAGCTGGCGCTGGAAGCGCTGTCTGCTGGCGACCATGACGCGATGCTCGAGCATGGCGCAGCGGCGGTCGACGAGTATCGCGGGGATCTACTGCCGGGGATGTACGACGACTGGGTGCTTGCGGAGCGGGAGGAGCTGCGCCACCAGTGCGTCGAACTCTGCGACCAGCTGGTGGCCGGCTGTCGAACTACAGGTGACCTCAAGGCAGCCGTCGAATACGGCAGAATCCGGTTGCGACTCGAGCCCCTGGAGGAGGTCGGATACCGAACGCTCATGGAGCTGCAGGCTGACGCGGGCGACCGGGCGGGCGCGATCAGCACGTACCACAAGTGCGCCGAGATCCTGGAACACGATTTGCAAGTCAAGCCTTCGCCAGCCACAGAGGCACTCGCAGAGCGACTGCTCAGCTCCGACGGTCCCGACATGCCACGTATTCGCACCCCACGGCACGCTCGGGCGCGGCTGGCCCAACGTGCGCGGCTAGTAGGGCGCGATCGAGAGCTCGACCAGGTCCTCGAGTTCTGGAACCGCGTCGTCGAGGGCCGGCCGCGATTGCTCGTCGTCACCGGCGACGCCGGCGTCGGCAAGAGCCGGTTGATCTATGAGCTGGCGCACAAGGCGCGTACAGACGGCGCTGTCGTAGCAACGACGCGATGTTTCGGGATGGCAGGTGCCCTGGCCCTCAAACCGGCTGCCGACTGGCTGCGGCATCCTCGCGTCCAGCGATCGCTGGTCACCCTGGATGAGATCTGGCGTGCGGAAGTAGATCGACTCCTTCCCGATGCGACTGGCGACATCAGTGGCAAGCGCGAGAGGCCAATTCCCGAACCCGTCGCTGCGTCCCGCGCGATGGTCGACGCCTGGCGGCGGCACAGATTTTTCGAGGGCCTGGCCCGGGGCATCCTCGCTGTCGGCCAGCCAACGCTCCTCGTGCTGGACGATCTGCAGTGGTGCGACGATGAGACAACCGCGTGGTTGCCGTTCCTGCTTGGTCGAGCGGCCGGGGCGCCCTTGTTGATCGTCGCAACGGCGCGGCGCGAGGAGCTGGCAGAGAACGCGGAGGTCTGTCGGTTGCTGCTCGCCTTGAGGTCGGCAGGTTCCTTGATCGAGATGGCGCTGCCGCCGCTCAGCCCAGACGGCGTACGGGCGCTCGCGGGCTCATGTCTGGAGCGGGAGCTCAGGGACGACGAAGTCTTGCTGCTGGCCACGGCAACGGGTGGGTACCCCCTGTACGTGGTAGAGGCACTTCGGAGCGCAAGCGAGCTGGACCCGGGCGGACCGCTTTCGTCGCTGGGGGACCTCTCGTCGGTGCTGCGCAGGCGGCTTGAAGCGGCATCGCCACACGCGCGCGAGATCGCCGGATTGGCCTCCGCCGTCGGCCGCGACTTCACCCTCGATCTGCTCGCTGAGGCAAGCGATCTCAACGTCGATGCTGTGGTCCGCTCGGTCGACGAACTGTGGAGGCAGGGCATCTTCCGCGAACAACCCAGCGGGTACGACTTCTCTCACGACCTGGTACGTGATGCGGCATATGCGTCGGTGTCGCCACCAAACCGGTGGCTGCTGCATCGTCGGATCGCGCAGAGTCTCCAGATCCTGCACGGTGAGCGCGAGGATGAAGTCGCCGCTCAGCTGGCCGAACAGTACGACCGAGGTGGGCGACCCGACCGCGCGCGGCACTACTACCGACGGGCGGCGCAACTGGCCGCCGCCGTGTTCGCCAACTCGGAGGCCGTGCGTTGCTTCCGTCGCTGTCTGGAGCTCATCGCGCAGCAGCCAGCTGGGCGCGCCCGGGAAGAAGAGGAGCTCGACGTGCTGCTGGAGATGTCCCCGCCGCTGAACGCCATCCACGGCTACTCTTCGCCACAGCTGCAGGCGACGCTGGAAAGATCGGCGCACCTTGCCGAGAAACTCTCCCGCCGCCGTGACCTGATGTCCTGTTTCGTCGGTCTGTTTGCCGTGCGGTTTGTGCAAGGCCACGTCACCGACGCATACGAGTTCGGGACCCGTGCCCTTGATCTGGCGGGGGCTGAGCCGGAGGCGGCTGGCCAGGCTCACCTCGCCATCGCCGGGCCCCTGACCAGTCTCGGTCGACTCGAGGAAGCGCTCGGTCACTTCGAACGCTCCCGTGAGCTATCCCGGGGCTCGGCGTCGCAGATCGTCGGCACGCTTCCTGAGGTGCATGGGTTGGCATGGAGTGCGCACGCTCACTGGCTGCTCGGAGACCCGGAGCGAGCCGTCGCGAGGTGTCGGGAGGCCGTCGATCTCGCGAAGTCAGCAGACCATCCGTACAGCCTGGCCGTTGCCTTGGGTTACTCGGCGACCACCCACCAGCTGGTCCACGACCTTGCGGGTGCTGGCGAGGCGGCGAGCGAACTCATCAGTTTGTGTGACCGTTACTCGTTCAGCTACTACGGCCAGTGGGGAGTGGTGGTCGACGGCTGGGTGCTGGGCGGTGAGGCCGGCGTCGCTCGGATCCAGCAGGGCATCGAAAAACTTCGCGCGGCGGGCCAGAACGCTCGGATGCCGTACTGGCTGTACCTACTGGCCGACGTGATGGTTCAGGCGGGGCGCATGGACGCCGCTCGCGGCATCCTCGACGCGGCCCTTACAGAAGCCGAGGAGCACGACGAGCTGTGGTGGATGCCCGAGGTTTTGCGCGCCCGAGCACGACTGCTGAGCCGCGATGCGGCGGTGCCCATACTCCGTCGGGCCGCCATTCTTGCGAAGAAACAGCACAGCCGGATCCTGCAGAGGCGCTGCGAGCAGGACCTGGCTGACCTCGGCGTCGATGTCGAGGCCAGCGTTCTTTCGCTCGGGCGCTGACCGAACGCTGCGCGCCCGAGGAGCGGCGCTTGAGGTTAGACACAATGTCGTGATGACCCTCTCACCGCCGCTACCTGCGGAGCTTGAGACTCCGTGCCTGGTTGTCGATCGCGACGTGTTGGAACGAAATCTGGTCGCTATGGCCGACCGGGCGCGTGACCACGGCCTGGCGCTGCGTCCGCACGCCAAGACCCATAAGTGCTTGGAGATCGCCCACCGCCAGGTGGCGCTCGGCGCGGTCGGCCTGACGGTGGCGACCGTGGGTGAGGCTGAGCTCTTCGCCGACGCGGGTTTCACCGACCTGTTCATCGCCTACCCGATATGGGCCGCTGGAACATGCGGGCTGAGACTACGCGCCCTTGCCGAGCGAGTCGCCCTCCGGGTCGGTGCCGACTCCGTCGAAGGAGTAGAGGTTCTGGCCCACGCGATCGCCGGGACGGAGGCGGAGGTCGTGGTGGAAGTCGACAGCGGCCACCATCGCACCGGCGTCTCACCACGAAGCGCTGGCGAGGTCGCGGCGGCAGCACTGCGCCGCGGGTTGGGAGTGGCCGGTGTGTTCACCTTCCCGGGGCACAGCTACGCGCCCGGCCGGCTGAAGCAGGCTGCAGCCGATGAAGCGCGCGCCCTGCGGGAGGCGGATGCCGCCCTGCGCCAATCGGGGGTCAGCACGGGCCTTCGTAGCGGCGGATCGACTCCGACTGCGGCGCTGGTGAAACAGGGGACGCTGAACGAGATTCGACCTGGGGTGTACGTCTTCAACGACGCCCAGCAGGTCGAGCTCGGGGCAGCCGACTGGTACGACGTCGCTCTGACCGCGGCGGCCACCGTCGTCAGCTGCCACGGCCGCGATGTGCTCCTCGACGCCGGGAGCAAGGTACTGGGAGCCGATCGCCTGGTCTGGGCTACCGGGAGTGGCCGGTTGCCTGACCATCCAGGAGCATGGATCGGCGCCCTCGCCGAACACCACGCGACGGTCACGTTCCCCGAAGACGCGCCGCTGCCCGAGCTCGGTTCGGTCGTTCGGGTTGCTCCCAATCACGTCTGCGCTGCGGTCAACCTCGCCGATGTACTCCTCGTGATCTCTGACGGAGCGGTCGTAGACCGGTGGCAGGTCGCGGCGCGCGGCAAGAATGCGTAGCTCCCGCCAAGCCTGAATGTCAGAACGCCTGAATACGCGCTGGGATGCTCGCGAAGAATCAGCACAGCCGGTGCTGCAGACGCGCTGCGAGCCGGGCCTGGCTAGACTCGGCGTCGGGGGTCGAGGGCAGCGTTCTTTCGCTTGGGGGACGAGCCGAACGCTGCGCGAACGCTGCTCCTTCTAACGTCCTGTGGCATGACTACAACAGCACTTTCGCGAGCCACGGAGCTCTCCTTCAGTGAGCTCGCGACTGGACTTAGGGGCGCTCTCACGCTCCCCTCGGATCCCGGCTACGACGAGGCTCGCGCCGTCTATAACGGAGCGATCGACCGGCGGCCAGCGGCCCTTGTTCGGTGCGCCGACGTCGGGGATGTGATCGCCTGCGTCAACTTCGCGCGGGAGCACAACATGCCCCTCGCCGTCCGCGGCGGAGGGCACAACGGAGGCGGTTTTGGTGTCTGGGACGACGCACTGGTGATCGATCTCGGTGGCTTGCGGAGCACGACCGTGAACCCGGAAGCCCACACGGTGCGGGTCGACGGCGGGTGCACCTGGGGCGATGTCGACCATGCCACGGGTGCATTCGGCATGGCGACCCCGTCAGGGTTCATCAGCACAACTGGAGTGGGCGGACAAACCCTCGGCGGTGGAATGGGTTACTTGTCACGGAGGTTCGGCCTCAGCATCGACAACCTTCTCTCTGCCGACGTTGTGCTTGCAGACGGCAGCTTCGTCACCGCCAGCCATGACTCCCATCAAGACCTCTTCTGGGCGCTTCGGGGCGGCGGCGGCAACTTTGGTGTCGTAACGTCCTTCACGTTTAGATGCCACGACATCGGGGACAACGGAACTGTCATTGCTGGCCCGGTGTTCTACGACATCGCCGACACCGAGGCAGTCTTTCGCTGGTATCGCGAGCTGCTGCCCGCGCTCCCGGAGGAGCTCAGCGGCTGGATCGGAGTCATGGTCATAGCCCCGGAGTCTCCGTTGCCCGAGGAGCTTTGGGGACGCAAGGTATGCGGCATCGTCTGGTGTTATACGGGGGCGCATGACAAGGCTGACGATGTGCTGGCTGCGGTGCGTGAGTTCGGCTCCCCGCTGCTGGTCGGACTGCAGCCGATGCCGTACTGGGTGTTGCAAAGCGCATTCGATGCGCTGGCACCGAAGGGCATGCAGTGGTACTGGAAGGCGGACTTCTTCACAAAGATCACCGACGACGCGATCGCCCTGCACAAGCGGTATGGCGAGGCCATCCCCACGCAAGACTCCACCGCGCACCTGTACCCGATCAGCGGCGCCGTGACCCGCGTTGCGGAGGATGCGACTGCGTTCGCCTACCGTGACGGAGGCTGGGCCGGTGTAATCGTCGGGGTCGATCCCGACCCAACCAACCTGCCACGGATCACCGAGTGGACACGCAGGTATTGGAAAGAGTTGCACTCCACCTCGGCAGGCGGCGCCTACGTCAACTTCATGATGGAGGACGAGGGTGAGGATCGGATCAAGGCGTCGTACCGCGGCAACTACGACCGGCTGACTCAGATTAAGAAGAACTACGACCCAGACAACCTCTTCCACATCAACCAGAACATCCCACCTGCCTCCTAAGGCCGACCGCCGACTTGTCAGCGGCCATCGCTGCTATAGCGACCACCGACGCTGACAAGTCGGCGTTGCTGTGAGCCCCTGCAAGCGGACGCCCCAGTAGGGTCGCGGCTATGAAGAAGCTCATCAACGACCCTCAAGATGTTGTCGCGGAGGCGCTGCTCGGCATCGAGGCCGCTCGTCCAGAGGTGCGCGTTGATCATGCCAACCGCATCATCTTTCGCCGGGACGTGCCCAAGACGGGGAAGGTTGGTTTGGTCTCGGGCGGGGGGTCTGGCCACGAACCGTTGCACGGCGGGTACGTGGGGTTGGGCATGCTTGACGCGGCCTGTGCCGGACAGATCTTCACCTCGCCAACCCCTGATCAGATGCTGGAAGCGACCAAAGGGGTGGACTCGGGCGCGGGGGTGCTGCACATCGTGAAGAACTACACCGGCGACGTGATGAACTTCGAGATGGCGGCCGAACTCGCGGCGGCCGAAACCGGCATTACGGTCGACAGCGTCGTCGTCAATGACGACGTCGCCGTCCAGGACTCGCTCTACACCGCAGGTCGGCGTGGCGTCGGTGTCACTGTGCTGCTCGAGAAGCTGGTCGGGGCTGCGGCCGAGGAAGGGCGGTCACTGTCCGACCTTGCGGCGCTGGCCCGAGCGGTGAACGAGTCCGGTCGCTCGATGGGCATGGCACTTACCAGCTGCACCGTGCCGGCCGCCGGAAAGCCGACATTCGCGCTCAGCGAGGACGAGATGGAGCTGGGTATCGGCATCCACGGCGAGCCAGGCCGGCGCCGAGTCCCGTTGACGAGTGCGCGTGAGATCAGCGAACAACTGATAGAGCCGATCCTTGCTGATCTTGACTTCACATCCAGCCCGGTGATCATCATGCTCAATGGGATGGGCGGCACCCCGCTGATTGAGTTGTATCTGATGTACGGCGAAGTAGCCAAGATCATGAACAAAGCGGGTATCACCGTGGCTCGCAACCTCGTCGGGAACTACATCACCTCCCTCGAGATGGCCGGTTGCTCGATCACCATGCTGCGGGTCAACGAAGAATTGATCAGGCTCTGGGATGCTCCGGTGAACACAGCTGGCCTCCGGTGGGGGATATAGGTGACCGAATCGAATGCCGTGATCACGATCGAGCAGCTGGCAGGCTGGTTGCGGCGCTTTCGGAATCGGGTGATCGAGAATCAAACTCAGCTTACTGAGCTGGACTCCGCGATCGGCGATGCCGATCATGGCATCAACATGGCTCGGGGCATGACTGCGGTGATCGACAAGCTTGATGGTCATGCGCCGTCCCATGCCAACGAGCTGTTCAAGATCGTCGCTATGGCGCTCGTGACATCCGTCGGCGGCGCCAGCGGCCCTTTGTACGGAACCTTCTTTCTACGTTTTGGCGGCGCGACCGGCCCGGCGACAGAGCTGGACATCGAAGCCTTGGCTATGGCCTTGGACGCTGGGCTGACCGGCATCATGGAGCGGGGCAAGGCTGTGCCAGGTGACAAGACCATGGTCGATGCGCTCTCGCCAGCAGTCGATGCCATGGAGGCAGTGATCAAGAGTGGTGGGGATCTTGCCGCCGCTGTGACATCGGCACGTGATGCCGCGGCCGCCGGCCGAGACGCGACCGTACCTTTGGTGGCCCGCAAGGGCCGGGCGAGCTACCTGGGTGAGCGCAGCGCGGGACATGTCGATCCGGGTGCTGCTTCCATGTCGCTGCTCTTTGACGCCCTGGCCGAAGAGCTCGCAGGTTAAGCCGATGGTGGGAATCGTTGTTGTCTCCCACAGCCCGGACCTGGCCAGCGCGGCCGTAAGTCTGGCGCTGCAGATGGTGCACGGTCCAGCCCCCCGTATCGAGATCGCAGCAGGAACCTCCGACGATCGCCTTGGCACCGACGCAGCGCGAGTGGTCGAGGCCATAGTCGCTGCCGACAGCGGTGACGGCGTGGTGGTGATCATGGATCTAGGTTCGGCTGTGCTCAGTGCCGAACTTGCCATCGAGCTCTTGCCAGAGCCCCCCATCACGACCCGGCTGGTTCCGGCTGCCTTCGTTGAGGGCATCTTTGCGGCAGTTGTCTCAGCGGCCGCAGGTGCTGAGGTCGATGTCGTCGCCCAGGATGCCGCGGAAGCGCTCAGTGCCAAGGTCGCGCAGCTTGCCCCAACTGAGCCTCTTACGGACACCGATGTGATCATCGCTCGGCCGGCTGTCGTTGCGAGGGCCACGATCATCAACTCCGACGGGATTCACGCGCGGCCCGCCGCGCTCATCGTGGATGCTATGGCCTCGTCGGAGGCGCAGGTCACGATCGCGACCGATCGTGCGGCACCAGTCTCGGCACGTAGCCCGACAGCTTTGATGTCACTCGGCACCCGGCCGGGTGATGTGCTCCGGATCGAAGCCGACGGCGCCGGCGCTGAGGCCGCGGTGGATCGCATCGTTGCACTGGTACGCGACGGCTTCGGCGAAATGCGCGCTGAGCCCTTCGACAAGCTCAGGGCACAGGAAAGCGAGCTCAGGGCACAGGAAAGAGCGCGCAGGCAGCAGCCGATCGGAGTCAGTCCCGGGCGGGTGGTCGGCCCGGCGCTCAAGATGCCCGACCTGACCGAGGAGCCGGAGTCGCGGATCCGCATCTCGGAAGCCGAACGACCAGCCGCGATCGAGCGACTCGCCACCGCAGCCGCCGAGGTAGCTGACCAGCTGCGGCGTCGGGTCACCGCTGCGAAACCCGTGGGCGACCTCCTCAGGGCCACCGCCGCCATGGCCACCGACCCTGACCTCATTGCCAACGCGAGCATGCAGATACGAGACCGCGGCCTCTCCCCCGAGCGGGCCGTGTGGGAAGCGATCGGGGAGGTCGCTGACTCCATGCGCGCTGCCGGGCCCCGCCAGGCGTTGCGGGTCGCTGATCTCTATGACGTCCGCAACCGCATAGTTTCCTCGCTCACCGGTCGCGCGAGTGTGGGCGTACCCGACCCAGGACATCCGTTCGTATTGCTCGCAGTCGATCTTGCACCCGCGGACGCAGCAGGACTGGATGTCACACGCTGCCTCGCGATCGTCACCGAGGAGGGCGGGCCCAGCTCCCATACCGCGATCATCGCTCGATCTCTCGGCATCCCGGCCGTCGTCGCCGCCCGCGGCACGGCCAAGATCGCCGATGGAACGCTGCTGCTCGTTGACGGCAGCACCGGCGAACTGATCACGGATCCGACAAGTGATCAACAAGCTACAGCCGGGGTGCACCCGACACATCGCGCTGCGCTGGTCGGTCCTGGCCGCACGGCCGACGGGCACCGGGTCGCCCTGCTGGCAAACGTCGCATCCCCGAGCGAGATAGCGACGGCCCTCGAGTGTGGCGCCGAGGGAGTAGGGCTGTACCGGACCGAGCTCTGCTTCCTGGACAGGACTGAGGCGCCCTCGGTTTCCGAGCAGGTCAGCCGCTATCGTTCGGTGTTCTCAGCGTTCGGCAGCCGCCGTGTGGTGGTGCGCACCCTTGATGCCGGCTCCGACAAGGTGCTCCCGTTCCTGAAATTCGCCGAGGAGGCCAACCCGGCCTTGGGCGTACGCGGATTTCGCACTGCTGCTACTCGTCCCGAGGTACTGCATGATCAACTGAAGGCGATCAAGGAAGCTGCGGAGACCGAGTCGGCGGAGGTCTGGGTGATGGCGCCGATGATCGCCACTGTCGAAGAAGTGCGGAGTTTCGCGCGAGCCGCCCACGGGGCGGGCCTGCCGATCATCGGCGTCATGATCGAAACTCCCGCGGCCGCCCTACTCGCGGGGCAGATCCTGGCTGAGGTCGACTTTGTCAGCATCGGTACCAACGACCTCGCCCAGTACACCTTCGCCGCTGATCGGCAGACCGCAAGCCTTGCCTCATTGAACGATCCCTGGCAGCCGGCGCTACTGCGCCTGGTCGACATGGTGACAAGAGCAGCAGCTGCCAGTGGCAAGTCAGTCGGCGTGTGCGGCGAGGCTGCAGCTGATCAGTTGCTCGCGCCTGTCCTCACTGGGCTCGGCATTTCGAGCCTGTCCATGGCGCCTAGAGCGCTAGCGGAGGTCGGCCGCAGCCTCGGGGTGGTGACCCTCGAGGTATGCCGACGGGCGGCACGAGCGGCCTGTGAGGCAGACTCGCCCGCTGCCGCCCGAGAGGCCGCCCGTGCGGTTCTCGCTCGCTAGCTGGACCTGCGGGCGGTGAGAAGCAGATACTCCCAATCCACCACGGTCGAATCCGTGCCGACATCGAAGCGGCGCGCCATCTCAACCAGGTCGCGATCCAGTGCGGCCACCCGCTCGGGATCATCGGCAATGGCTTTATAGATCGAGATCGTGGGCCCATAGTTGGCTTTGAAATAGTCCCGAAACGCTTCAGGCGTAGCAAAGTAGCTGACGCGTACCGCTCGGGTCTTGGTCTGTACCTGCTCGACACGATCACCGAGTAGCTCGCGGACATGATCTTCGTCTCCCCACAGCGGTGGCGGTTGGGCCCCCGGAGGTGGCGGTGGGGCATACGGCTTCATGGTGGCGAACATCTGGCCGATGAATCCCGCCGGAGTCCACGCGATCAGGCCAATCGTGCCACCCGGGCGGCAGACGCGCACCAGTTCGTCCGCGGCAGGCTGGTGGTGTGGCGCGAACATGACGCCCAGGCAGGACAGGACAGCGTCGAAGACGCCGTCGCCGTACGGCAAAGCCTCCGCGTCTGCGGTTTCCCAGGTCAGCTCGACACCGACCTCAGCGGCCCACCTCTTGCCGACCTCCATCAGTTCGGGCGTGAGATCTGAGGCGATCACCTGCGCGCCGGTTTGGGCTGCGGGAATGGCGGCGTTGCCGGTACCCGCCGCGACGTCCAGCACCAGATCGCCTGGCTTGATTCCCGCCGCCTCGACCAGAATCGGGCCTAGTTCGTGGACGATATCGTTAACGACGCTCGCGTAGTTGCCTGATGCCCACACCGCCCGGTGCTTGGTCTTCAATGCCTGATCGGCCTCGCCTAGATCCGCTGGCTGGATGTGTGTCAGCTGCGTCATGCGCTCCTCCTGGGAAAGAAATGTTCTTCCCTGGTGAGGCTAGGCCCGCAAATGGCGCGTGCACCAGTGCGAAATGTGCGAGTCTTCTCAATCGATGTGGCCGTCACGCTCGGGCGCGGCGGCGGTCACCCGGCCGCTAGTGCCATCGACGGTGACCAGTTGGCCGTCGGTGAGAGTGCTCGTGCCGGTGCCGGTGCCCATGACAGCTGGGATGCCGTACTCGCGGGCAACGATCGCGGCGTGCGAGGCCGGTCCCCCCGAGTCGGCGACAACGGCTGCTGCGCGCTGGAACAACGTGGTCCAGGCGGGGTTCGTATAGGGGCAGACCAGTACGTCGCCGGCGGCCAGCCGGCTGAACTCGGCAGGCTCACGGATCACTGTGACGG
>DATEWO010000067.1:0-4906 GCA_035257925.1 Propionibacteriaceae bacterium
TTCCCGCCGACTGTCCTGATCTCCCCAGCCGCGTCGTCGGCGCGCCGGCGGTCCCGACCGATGATCGCGACGTGGGCACCCATGGTGGCCAGACCAAGCGCGGTCGCCCGGCCGATGCCGCTCGTGCCACCGGTGATCAACACAGTCTTTCCGGCCATCGGCGCTCCGTGTTCCGTGCCAGCCTTCTCATTGCTCATCAGAGCCGCCACTGACTGGGCGAGCCGCATCCGAGCGCCACCGATCACCCTGCTTCACTACGTATTGCGCGAACACATAACGCCAGGGAATGACGGCGAGCACAATCAAGACCACGAGGCAGGAATAGAAAACCTTCAAAGTGGCCGGATCCATCTGATGAGCAGTCCACAGCGGTAGCACGACGACGGCCACCCAAATGAACTTCCACGCTAATTCGAACAGCAGTATGGGCAGCATCTGCAGCGGGTAGCGAAGCCCGAGGAACCCAAGGAGTGACAGCGCCACGAGCATGCAGGTCTCAACCCCCTCGAACAAGGGCCAGGGCACGTCATGGTTGATGAGCAACGGCCACTTCGTTACAGCAATTCCGACGGCCATAAGGAGATAGCCAAACCTCAGCAAGTAGAGGCGCGGGAGCGACACTGTGGGCGCGGTAGCTGTGCCCTTCTGATCATTCCGTGTTGACGTGATCTCTGGTAGGTCGCGCGGTGAGGCGCTCGTGGTTGATCGCATTGGTGATCTTCCTCAAGTAGTGGATGCTGTGGCGGCGCACGAGCGGTATCTCAGGCCGGCGTGGTGGCAAGGTCAGGTCTAGTGGCAGGGCCGTGCGGCTCGACGGTGCCGGGCTCGTGCTGCCCCTGATCTAGACGGAAGGGCGGGTATTCGTCCCGCATCAAGGCCACATAGGTGATGACGCGGTAGAGCCAGCGGTTGACGCCAAGGACCAAATCGAAGAGACCCTGCGGATACTTCTTGGTGAACAAGAGGAAGAAGCCGCCGAGGAGTACCAGCAGCCCTAGGAGCGAAATCCCGGCGGTGCTTTGGTAACCAGGGGTCGAATCGTTGCCGCTCATTTCCCACCAGTAGGGGATGTTGGCGGTGAACAAAGCGACGATGATCAACTGCGGGATGGCCAACAGCCAGGACTTGACCAGCACCAAGCCGCGGGAGAGGTGTTCTGGGTAGGCGACGTCGAAGTCGGCCGGGTAGTCGGCACGGGCCAGGGTAAAGGGTGGATACCGGTCGGTGCCGAGGGCGCTATAGGTGTAGAAGGCGACCCGCCAGTTCCAACGCAGCACGCCGACGTTGAAGTCGAAGAGCGAGCGTGGATAGCGGCCGGTGAACAAGATCGCGAAGCCGGCGATTACCGTGGTGACCAGGAACGCAACCCACAAGAACAGCAACACGACATAGTGCGGAATGGCCAGGAACCATTTCACCAGCCACAGCCCGCGTGAGATTTGTGGATCCAGCTCGCCAGTCAGTCGAACTGGAGATGTGTCTTGCGATGTTATCGATGTCATTGGTCTGTTCCTTTCAGTGGAGACCTAGGGGTGGTGCGCGACGCGATGCTGAACACGTCGAGGATCAGCCCGTAGCGCTGGCTACGAGCGGTGGCGTCTCGACAGGTGTTGTCGATGACGTAGTCGGCTCAGAGGGGAGCTGCGACGAGGTGCTGAACCCCTTGACGATCAACCACACTCCGATGAAGATCTCCCACAGGCCGCCCGGGATCGCTTGGATTGAGTTCAGCTCGAAACCAAGGACCTGCAAGACAGACCCGGACAGGAGGGTCGCGTAGCCGATGAGGCCCCAGACCGCCAACGGTCGGGGAATCAACTGCGACCGGTAGAACGCGGAGCACAAGATCAATCCGGCGACGCCGACCGTGATCATGCCGAATTCGTAGGCATAAAGATATGCGTGGTTGAACACGGCACTGAGGGCTTGCAGGTAGGAGGTATCGGCTGCTCCTGCGTTCAGATACTCGATGGCAATCGGTATTTGCACCAAGATCAACAGAGCCATGACGGCGATGAAGGTGGCGTCCATGATCCGGGCAGCCAGGTAGCCGACGGCTGAGAGCTCACTGTGTTGCTTGAGCACCGGGAACATCAACACCCCGTGCGCAGCGTCGCCGACCACGGTGAGCAACCAGAACACGACGCACGTCGCCAGCAGCAGGCTGCTCGCGGCGATCGTGGAAAGTTGATCAGGTCCACTCAGAATTGACAGGACGAGAAGGTTGGCCGGAATGCCGATGAGCATTCCCGCGAGGTAGATCATGCCTACGACTCGTGCGGTGGTTCTGAAAGTCTTGGGGCTTGATCGGTCCGACAGTGTTGCCTGTGGCTGTTGCATGATGGTTTGTCTCCTGTATGGCGTGGTGATTCAGTCGGTTCCGACGTCGTCTGAGTTGGTTGGCTCGTCGCCTCACACGGTGATGACGATCTTTCCCAGGGCCTGTCCTGCAGTCAGATAGCGGATCGCGTCAGGGACCTCGCTCAGCGGATATGTCTTGTCGATAACCGGCGTGATCTTGCCCGCCGCAATGAGTTCAGTCAGGAATTGCAGATCGGCTTGGCTCGGCTCCGATGTCAGCGGCCGCAGGTGGCGTACCAGCCGTGACAACAGCATGGCCCTGATCCAAGCCTTGCCTCCGACCCAGCGATTCCCTGCTTCAGTGCCGACTGGCACCAGAGTTCCGCCGGCACGCAGGACTCGCTTGAGCTGTGACAGCGAATGGTTCCCGCCCATGATCAGGATCAGGTCATACTGCTGTCCGCTTTGGATGAAGTCTTCTCGGGTGTAGTCGATGACATGATCAGCGCCAACGGAGCGGACCAGGTCCACCTTTGTCGTGCTGCACACAGCAGTCACGTCTGCGCCGAACGATTTCGCGATCTGCACCGCGAACAGCCCTACGCCTCCCGACGCACCGACGAGCAGAACCTGCTGGCCTGACTTGATCCCACCCCCACGAAGAGCCTGGAGGGCGGCGATGCTTGAGGTGGGTACAGCCGCCGCCTGCTCGAAGGTCAGGTTGGCCGGCTTGAGCACGAGCGTGTCCTCGGCTGTAGCGGCGTACTCGGCGAACGAGCCGTCGCAGGTGCCGAAGACTTCGTCACCCACCTGAAACCGCGTCACGTTCTGGCCGACGGCCTCAACCGTCCCCGCGACATCTGTACCGCGAATTCGAGCCTTGGGTGCGCGGAAGCCGAAGCCGACCACGCGCAGCAGATACGGCAGGCCGGTCATGACGTGCCAGTCCCCAATGTGGACACTTGCCGCGCGTACGCGTACCAGCACGTTGTCGCCGCCGATCTCCGGTCTTGGTATCCGGGCCAGACGCAACACCTCGGCGGAGCCGTAGGTGTCCTGCTCGATGGCCTGCATTGTGGCTTCCGCCGGTGCGCCACTCTTCGTGTTGCTGCCAATCGTCGAGTGTTGGGTGTCAGATCCCATGAGCGCTTCCTTTCGACTCCGGTGGGCCGTGATCGCGGGGCACCGTACTAAGTACACCTTACTAAGTACAACAGAGTAACGTACAATGTACGAAAGTGCTAGCGTCAGAGGACAAAGATGTTGAAGCCAGGCAGCGACGGCCCCAAGAAACGCGTTCCGCTCAGCCGAGAGCGGGTGTTACGCAGCGCCGTCGATATCGCCGACACTTCCGGAATCGGAGCGCTCACCATCCGGTCCCTCGCCCAACGCCTGGGCGTCAAGCCCATGTCGATCTACTACTACGTGCCCAACAAGAGCGCGATTCTCGACGGCATTGTCGACCTCGTCTTCGCGAAAATCGAGCTACCAACACCAGACGGCGATTGGCGCTTAGAACTCGTGCGGCGCGCGAACTCGGCGCGCCGGGTGCTGAGCCGTCACCACTGGGCAATTGGATTGATGGAGTCGCGTAAGTCTCCCGGCCCCGCGACGCTGCGACATCACGACGCGGTCATCGGCACCCTACGGCGGGCTGGATTCTCGGTAGAAATGACCGCTCACGCGTACGCCCTGCTCGACAGCTACGTGTACGGATTCGCGCTGCAGGAGGCGGCCTTGCCCTTCCAGGGCACAGATACAGCCGCCGACGCGACGCAGCCGATCATGGAGCGGTTCCGCAGCGACCAGTATCCCCACCTCGTCGAGCTGGCGACCGAGTACATCCTCCAACCCGGCTACGACTTCGGCAACGAGTTCGAGTTCGGGCTCAACGTCATCCTCGACGCCCTCACCAGATCGATAACAACGCACTCCTGAACTGGCAGTGCTAGCGATGCCCGCGGTCGGGCAAGAGGGAACAGGAATCGATGGGGCGGTGATCGCGTTCAGCGTTGAACTTGGGGACTGGCTACGGCCTCACTGCTGTCGGCGGGGCGGGAGGTTCTGGTCATCTGGAGTTCGCCGGTCTCGGCGAGGCCACGCGCCACGTCCCGCAGCTTCATGTTCAGACGCTGCGAGGAGCGTCGCAAGAGATCGAAGGCGTCCTCCGGGGTGATCTTAAGCCGCTCCATCAAGATTCCTTTGGCCTGACCGATGACATCTCCAGACAGCAAGACCTGCTGCAGATCACGGCCAAGGCGCTCGAGGGTCCTGCGTTCATCAACCGCCCGGGCCGCCACCGAGGCATGCGCGGCCAAGATAAGTCCAATCTCCTGCGCAGTATCGCTGAACGCATACGGAACGATGCCGTAGGAGTTCAGGGATCCGCCGCCTAAGTCGGCGATACCGCTGCTCGCCGCTGCCAGGCGGTAGGAAAGGGCCGACTGGACGCCTGACTCGGTCGGACGTGACGCCAGGGTCGGCCAGCGCTCATCGGGAAACGACTGCGCATACACCATTGGGGCATCGACGGCATCCAGGCAGGGACCCTCGTGTGACTGATACTGCGCATGATCAACGGCCGTCGCGGCCGGATCGGTGGACG
>DATEWO010000068.1:0-3682 GCA_035257925.1 Propionibacteriaceae bacterium
CTCCGGCAGGCTCGGGCGCGGCGCCGCCGCCGGTGCAGGCTGACAGGCCCGCTGCGACTGCTGCCGCTGAAAGGCCGATGAACCCGCGGCGGGTGTAGCTTCCAGTCATTTCAATCTCCTTTGTCTTGAGTGGTTGGGCCGGAGGATCAGCCCGCCTCCCGACCGAACTTGCGAATTTTGGCGAACATGTCTTCGAGCAGGAAACGGACGTCAACTGACTCGACAACTCGAACGGGATGCCCAGAACCAGGAAGGTAATGGCCTTCCTGGCCGAACCGTGGGGCAGGTGTAGTGCGGAAGTTGCCGCCTCTCGGGTACAGCATCAGAGAAATCGCCGGCGAGTCCCCCAGCGAGCGCGACTCAATCGGTTCCGGCCAGTAGGTCCGGTTCCACTCGACCGTCTGGTTGATCAGGTAGTCGGCGAGCTTGCTGGTACCACCGATCTTCTCCTCTAGCTCGGTGTAGCTGACCGAGACTTGCGAGTACACGTTGCTCGGCACCTGCCACACCGTGATGCCCGAGTCGTACACGACATTTGCGGCTGCGATGTCGTTGCGCAGATTGAATTCGACACCGGGAGAGGTTTCGACGCCGCCGTAGCCAGCGCCACCGATCCAAATCACGACGATGTCGCGGTAGACGATGTCGGGGTCGAGCAGAATCGCAGATGCCATATCGGTCAAGGGCCCGAGGAATGCGACGAACAAGGGTTCATGTGCGGTAGCGAGCTTGCTTTCCGCAATGATCAGCTGAGCTCCGGCGCTGTCCAGCGGAGTCTGTTCATTGGGGATACCGGTCGGTGCGCCGTTAGCCACCGTTACCTGCTGCTCGTGGCCCATGAGGTCGATGAGCAGATCAATCTCCTCGCGCGAATCTTCCATGCTCCGGTTGCTGCGCGACGTGCCGAAGTGGGCCGCGATAAGACCCCGAACGTCGAGCGATGGCGAGAGAAGCGCGTGGACGATCGCGAACTGGTCGTCCGCTTCGTTCTTGGCATCGGAGTCGATGATCACGCGGCGTCGGCTGGCGCTCTCCATTAACACCTCTTCGGACCTGATGTATTATCCATTCGCTACCGTATATTCAGTCAGTAGACGCAGTTTTGTCAACTCGAAGTCGCAAACTGACATGAAAGAGTTGCCTCAAAGAAGAGGAGGAGCGGGTGCCGGCAACCTCGACTGGGCAGGTGATCTTGGCGATCGACCAGGGGACGACGAACTCCAAAGCGGCTCTGATCAGGGCGGATGGCCACCTCGTGTCCGGAGGTTCGGCGCCAGTCGGTATCTCATCTCCGCGCCCTGGATGGGTGGAGCAGGACGCCAACCGCATTTGGACGAGCGTGCTCGAAGCAATGGCGGGCTGTTTGGAAGGGGCACCTGACGCCGAGATTGTCGGCATCGCGCTCTCGACTCAGCGCGAGTCCGTCGTCGGTTGGCGTGTCAGTACCGGGGCGCCCGTGGGCCCGGTGATCGGCTGGCAGGACCGTCGTACGGCGTCGTGGTGCAGTCAGGCCCTCAGCCGGCAGGACGGGCAACTGGTGAACACGCGAACGGGTCTGCGGGTCGACCCGATGTTCTCCGCACCCAAGATGCGGTGGTTGCTCGACCACTTGCCGGCTGGAGTGCAGATCGACGACGTACGCCTCGGGACCGTCGACTCATGGCTGATCTGGCAATTGACCGGCGGAGCCGAGCATCTGTGCGAAGCAGGCAATGCCTCCCGAACTCTGCTGTACGACATCAGAGCCCTGGGCTGGAACGCCGAGCTGCTCGATGTCTTCGGTGTGCCGGCGGCCAGTCTGCCCGCCGCTGTCGCCTCAGATCACGGCTTCGGAGCCACGAGCGGTGTCCCGCTGGTGCCCGACGGTACGCCGGTCGTTGCGGTGTTGGCAGATTCACACGCCGCGTTGTTCGGCCAGGGCTGTACCGAGGTGGGAATGGCGAAGGCCACCTACGGAACCGGGTCGTCGGTCATGGCCCCGGTCGCGGACCTTTCCGCCGGCGATGCACGCATCCCCGTGACCTTGGCCTGGGTTGTCGATGAGTCGCCGACGTACGCCCTGGAGGGGAACATCCTGTCCTCCGGCGCGACGCTGGCGTGGGCGGCGGACCTGCTCACCGATGGCCGGGTCGCTGATCTTGTGGCCCTAGCCGAAACTGTGCCCGACAGTGGTGACGTCACCCTCGTCCCGGCCTTCGCTGGTTTGGGTGCCCCCCACTGGGACCGGGAAGCGCATGCGCTCATCTCCGGGATGAGCGAGGCCACTGGCCGCGCCCATCTGGCGCGGGCCGCCGTCAACTCCATTGGCCATCAGATCTGCGACATCGTCGATGTGATCGAGGAGAGGTCCGTCCCACTGCGGGTTTTCAGGGCCGACGGTGGCGCCACCAGCTCAACGCTGGTCGTGCAAACTCAGGCCGATCTTCTCGGCCGGGAAGTCGAGGTAAGCGATGTGCCTGAGGTGTCAGCACTTGGTGCCGCCAAACTCGGCTGGCGGGCGCTCGGCGGCGAGGGCGCCTGGCCCACCGGGAGCGGCGGCCGGATCTACCGCCCAATCGTCGGCCCGAGCGAACGTCGCCGGCTCCGTGATCACTGGGCCGGCGAGATCACCCGTACCCGTTTCACTCCGTAGATGAAAACCCCAACCGCCGCCGAGATGCGCCCTGAGCTTGTCGAAGGGCGCCCTGCCCCGCAATGGTGCGAAGTCGAGATCGCCTTCGCCGGACCCGCTACAGCCAACCCCTACACCGACGTCGATGCCTGGGTGATCTTCAGCCACGACAGTGGACGGCAACTGCGACGCCCGGTGTTCTGGGACAGTGGAACCACATACCGAGTCCGGTTCGCTTCGACCCAACTCCAGGGTGAGTGGCAGTGGAGTGTCCACACCGCCCGACCCGATCACGGCTTCACACCGGCTTCAGGCACCTTGATCGCCGGCCCACCCGCTCAAGATCATCCACATCGAGCGCTGACCCGGGGGTTTGTGGCAGCACATCCATCCGGCCGCAGCTTTTGGTACGCGGACAGGTCGCCAGCATTTCTTGTGTTCGACACCGCCTGGGCAATGCCCTTCCGAGCGACCGTCGAGGACGTGAGGGTATACGCAGCCGACCGGCAATCGAAGGGCTTCAATGCCGTCTTCCTGATGACTGTTCAGCCGGACATGAACGCGCGCGGACCAGTCGGCCGCAACATCGATGAGGGCTTCGAGATCGGCTTTCATGATCTATCCGAGGGACGCCTGACCAAGATCAACATCGAGTATTTCCAGTACTTCGACAAGATCATCGATGTGCTGCTCGACCACGGCATCACCCCAGTGCTGCAGCCGGTCTTCCATGGATTCGGCTGGAAAGGACTCGATGTTGCAGGCCCAGTGGTTCCGCCCGCCGACTACGCCCGCTATTGCCGGTACCTGGTGGCTCGCTTCGGCGCCCGCCCCGCGATTTACCTGCCGTGTGGTGATGGCGCCGGTACAGAACCACAGGTTGAGGCGGGTGGTCGGGAGATTCAGGCCTGGGACGCGTACGGTCAGGCCACCGGAATCCACTACCGGCCTCATCACCGCAATGACGAGCACCAAGAGGCCGACTGGCTGGACTTCCAGTCCTGCCAGACCGGGCATATGGGTGATCACGTGCCCGATCGTCTCGCGACCATGTGGGCGCAGCGACCCGCC
>DATEWO010000069.1:0-3590 GCA_035257925.1 Propionibacteriaceae bacterium
TCGGGCTGGCGCAGGTACGAGGCGAGCGCCCAGATGATGAGGACGTCAATGCCGATGACCATGAGCGCCCACCAGGGCGAGTACGGCAGCCAGGTGAAGTTGATGATCGCCGATATCACCGCGATGACTATGCCGGCCATGCGAGCCCAGGTCTGACCTCTCAGCAGGGCGATGCCGGTTGCCAGCAACCCCAGGCCGACCAGCAGGTGAATCCAGCCCCAGAGCGTGAGGTCAAAGGCATAGATGTACTCCGGGAGGACCACGAGGTACTTGTCGTTCACAATGGCCGCGAGAGCCTCTAGAGCCTGGAAAGCCCCGCCGATGATCATGAGCACGCCGGCGAAGACGGCGGTGCCATGAGCCAAGGGACTGACAGGCTGGGTGTCTGCCATTGGTGTTATCGCCTCCAATTCTGGTTAGTCTGACTCGACTACAAATGGTGAATGGCTACGCGCAGACTAGCGAGAAAATCGCGCTGTCGAAGCTCTTAGGAGGACGTGTCCTCGCGCTCAAGGCGGAACCGCACGCTTGACGGTCCCTACAGATCACCGGTGTTTGGCAGCTCATCCGCTTCCGGGTGTGACAAAGGTGCCGCTGGAAGGCGTCCCGATTGGCGGTTCCTCCTGCGGCACAGGTTGGCATCGGGTGTGGCAGTCGGTGTGTAAGTCTGTTGATGAGTTTGGTCTTGAAGCCGGGTCTTTTTACAACGTGACGCAGATTACGACCCAGATGCAGAGCGTGTCTGGGTTGGGTCACTGGGCGTATCTCCGATCTGCTTGATGATGATCGGCATGACTATCGATGTCGTCGAGAATCCGGCGTGGGCGCTGCGTACGGCTGCGCTGGGGGCGCTGGTCTTTGACGTTTTCTACGTCATGCATCGGCTGCTGCAGGGATTCGGGCCCGATGACGCTACGCCTGCGGGGATCTCAGCGTTCAGCCTCGCGCACCGGTCGGCGTTGCTGGCCAGCGAGGTCGCGGTCGGCTTGGCGCTGCTGGCCGTGATCGTGTTCATCGCCGCCTTCGCATCCCTGATCCGGCAGGCGGGGCGGGACACTCTCGCCACCGCCATCACGGTGAGCGGGGCGGCGTTCGTCGCGATGGGTTTCATCTCCCAGGCGGCCGAGACCGCGCTCGTCGGCGTGGCCGATGCAGGTGACCAGTCAGCTGTACTGGCGCTGAACCACCTGCAGGGTCGGATCCCGATCGTGTGGACCATTACCGCGCTCACCGCGGCGGTCTCTCTCGCCGGACTGCGTACCCGGCTACTGCCAACCTGGTTGGGTGTCGCGGGACTCGTCGCGGCCGGCGTGTTCGCGCTCGGCTCGATGTCCAGCGTCCTCGGCCGCACGGTAGAGGCCAACTCATCGCTATTCGGCGTGGGCCTGTTCATCTTGTGGCTCCTGCTCGTGGCCCTCCGTCTGTGGCAGGCGGCGGGAACAGCAGCGCCCGGATCCGAACCGGAATAGCCGCACAGCGACTCGGCGTGCACGATTCCGTTCCACTTACGACGCGGGTGGTGTGCCGCTAGCCGGTCCCATGTGGCACTGCTGGGCGGCAACAGCGTTCGAGAGCTCCCGATGCTGGCAATCTAGGCTCGGCTCATGCCAATCACTCCCCACATTGTCGTTGAGAGCGCCGAGCGCGCTGTGGCTTTTTACCGCGACGCCTTCGGGGCCGAGGAGGTGAGCCGGATCCCAGTTCCTGATGGACGGTTGATGTCGGTCCAGTTGCGGATTGGCGACGGACTGCTGCACATCGCCGATGAGTTCCCTGAGATGGGGGTGCTCGCGCCGCCCTCGATTGGCGGTACGCCAGTGGTGTCGGCCCTTGAGGTCGCTGACGCTGAGGTGGTGTTTGCGCAGGCGGTGGCGGCGGGCGCAGAGATTCGTCAGCCGCTGGCGGAGATGTTCTGGGGTGACCGGCATGGCCAGCTTGAGGACCCGTTCGGGCATCGCTGGAACATCGCTCAGCGCCTGCGGGACGTGCCACATGGTGAGGTCGTCGTCGCCGCCGCACAGGCGTTAAGCTGAGTTAATCACCGACCGTTAAGCCCCAGCGGACTGCACTAGTTGGGGCGATGATCTCCGCAGAGGGTTCCTTCTACAGGATGGCCTGGGCGATGCGCACGACTCTCGGCAAATGATTCTTTCAGCCCGCCGATGGTAGGTGGATCCTGAATCGCGTTCGCGATCATCGGCCAACCGAAGTCGCGCAACTAACTTGCGGTGCGAGCATTCCTCAGCGCTGGCTGCATCTCGCCTGTCCTTCACCGGATCCGATCCACCTCGACGTCGTCGGTCACCTGGCGTAGACCTGCCGGGTGGCAGCGCGTCCACTCTGGTCGGACTGGTGTCAGATCGGGGTAGTACCTGCCACCGATGATTCTGGGCGTGTGCGAGGGTCTGATCTGTCGTACCCGGACGTAGGAGGAACCATGGGCAAGGTCATCGCAGCAATCACGACTTCGGTCGATGGTTACATCGTGGGGCCGAAGGACGGGCCGGAGCACGGCCTCGGCATCGGGGGCGAGCGCCTCCACTACTGGGTGATGGGTGGCCCGTGGACGTACGCAGACGACGGCCGCGACACCGACGGTATGCACGGCGCGGACCGGGAGTACTACGAGTCGATCACCGACGGGCTTGGCTGCGGGATCGTCGGCCGCAACATGTACGACGCCGCCGGCGCCTGGGGCGGCACCAACCCATTCCCCGGCACATTGATTGTGCTCACCCACCGCACCGAGGACCAGCCCGATCCGAGTGCGGGCTTCCTGTTTGTTGACGGCTTCGACGCCGCGCTCATGAAGGCGCGCGAACTCGCCGGCGACGGCGGGGTCTCCCTTGGTGGTGGTGCCGACCTGATCCGGCAGGGTCTCGCGGCGGGAGTAGTCGACGAGCTCGCGATCTCCACCGCACCGGTCGTGCTGGGCGGCGGGAAGCGGCTGTTCGAGGGATTCGAGCAGGATATCGACCTCGAGGTGCTTGGCACTTGGAGCTCGCAGTACGCCACCCACGTTCGGTACGCCGTCAGGCGGGCCGGGCAGGAGTCCGCCATGCAGTGAGGACCGCCCCGGTCGCCGCCACGACGGCGACGCAAAGGACGACCACGCAGGGCAGTCCCTCGACCTCGGCGTCAGCGGACCGGAGGCGCAGCCACATCGCCGCGCGGATCGCGGTGGGAGGATTAGGCGGTCGTGTGAACGAGCTCTTGCCGTGTTCGGAGGTAAGGGTGTTGTCGGTGAAGTCGGGGGCACCGTCCCCGGCGTGGACGGCATCCGAACCAATGCCTGCTGCGTGGAATCGAGGAACGACAGGACGCTCTCCGTGGCTGCCGGGAATGGGTCGTGCGCCGGGATCACAGAGGCAAGGGTGTGGGTGGGCCGCCTGTTGGTCGTTGAGCCGGAGGTGGGTGGGCCGCCTGTTGGTCGTTGAGCCGGAGGTGGGCAAGCGGGAGGGCATGAGCAACTGTGGGTCGCCAACGAGGGCGCGGCTGTGAACTTCTATCGGCGATGCGGATGGCAGATGCACGAGACGGTAGAACATGGCCCGCGCCTTGCGGTGACAGTACTCAGAGAGCGACTCTGA
>DATEWO010000070.1:0-9714 GCA_035257925.1 Propionibacteriaceae bacterium
GCGGGCGGGCGCGGGTGTCGACCTGAAGTTGGAAGATGTCGGGACGGTGGTAGTGGCCGACCGGGTCGAAGTACCGGCGCGCAGCCCGTACGGCAGCGAGATCGATGTCGGCGTACAGGATGGTCTCCTCATGCCGAGCCGGGCCCGCCCGGACTTCACCGTCAGGATCAACGATGACGCTGTTCCCGGGCTCGACCCACTCGTCCTGATCGGCCCGCCTGACTCGGTCGCGGTGCGGGAAGTCGGCCGGAATCTGATCGAGGTGCATGCAGGGATTGACGCCGATGACGTAGCAGCGGCCCTCGCGGGCGATGTGCCGCATGGTTGCGATCCAACCGTCGCCCGCGGCGAGCGTGGGTGCGGTCCAGATGTCCACGCCCTGGCTGTAGACGTAGAACCGGGTCAGCGGCATGTAGTTCTCCCAGCAGGTCAGGCCAGACAACCGCCCGTACGGGGTGTCGACGACAGGCAGGGTGGAGCCGTCGCCCATGCCCCACACGGTGCGCTCGGAGCCAGTGGGCATCAGCTTGCGGTGCTTGCCGAGCAGAGTGCCGTCGGGTCCGAAATACAGCGTGGCGTTGTAGATCGTGGTGCCGTGCGGTTCACGTTCGTCCACCCCGATCACCAGGTACGTGCCGGTCTCGCGAGCGGCGGCGGCGAGCGTGTCGGTGACCGGTCCGGGCACAACGACCGCCTGCTCGACCAGCAGTGCGTACCAATCGCCGTCGCCTTCCCAGATCGGCACAGTGTCGATCCAGATCGGATTACCGGGGATGAACACCTCGGGGAACACCACTATCCCGGCCTCTTCGGTGGCGGCCTGATGCAACAGCTTGACCGCCTTGTCCACACAGGCCTCCTGATCCATCAGCACATACGCTGCCTGCACCGCGGCGACCTTCACTCCTGCCATCGCTGGTCCTCCTATCGGGTGGCTGAAATGACCAGCATCTCGCATCGGCCGACGAAAGGACTGCACGACCTAGCCGACTTACTCGCCAACCCTGGAGCTGATCTCTCCGCCCTCAGCCTCGCCGGCGGGGAGATCTCCCACCGCGCGCACGCGGGACCAACCGACACTGTCGTCGATCGCAGCGCACTCCTGTTGCCATCCGTCGCATCACCGAGGCTCATCCAGAACTCGGCGCCCACCTCGACCGCACTGTCCGTACCGGCTCCAGCTGCCGATACGAACCGAACTCGTCGGCGCGGTGACTCACTCCAGCGAGCTGAGGTCCTCAGGAACGTCAACGGCGTACTGTTGCAGCACAGCCAGATCAATCACCTCGAGCGCTCGAGCGTTGGTTGCGGCAAGCACCACAGGTGGAGCCGCCCCGGCCTCATGAGCTTGAAGCCAACGTTGGGCGACCACGCACCAGCGATCACCGGCTTGCAGACCCGGAAAGCCATACTCGGGCACTGGTGTGATCAAGTCGTTCCCGACGCTCCGCTGCTGCTTGAGGAATTCCGCCGTTACCACGGCACACACCAAATGGACTGCCTCACTTGGTCCGGAGTTGCAGCAGCCATCGCGATAGAAGCCTGTCACTGGCTCGGTACCGCAGGCCTGCAGTTCACCGCCGAAGACGTTGGTTTCACCCTGCACAACCCCAGTCTGGCCTGACCTGCGATGATCCGGGGAGAGGCCATGACACCACATGCGCGAAAGGAGGCCGGTAGCGAGCAAGCGCCGGTCATCGCTCCGCTGGCTGTACTGGTCAGCTGCGCATTGCTGGTACTGGCTCAGCTGTATTTAGCCATCACACTGGCACCCGTTGTCCGCGAAGTGCTGAAAGCTAGTGGGGAGGCCGCAGCGGCGGCCGTGGGCACGACGTACGCGTTGGCGTACGGCCTCGGGTTTCTGATCTTCGGACCGCTGTCCGACCGCTACGGACGCAAGCCTGTGCTCGTCCCGGGGATGGTGGTGCTAGCGGTTGCGACCGCAGGGTTGGCGGCGGCGTCCTCGCTGCCGATGGTGGCGGTGCTGCGAAGCATCCAGGGTCTCGTAGCGGCGAGCTTCTCCACCGTTGCTTTGGCGTACGTCGGCGAGGCCCTTCCGCCGCGGTGGCGAGCAACGGGGATCGGCGCGATGTCGACTGCCTTCTTGTCCGCAGGCATTCTCGGTCAGGTCTACGCGCAGGCGGTTGCGGACGCTCTCGGCTGGCGTTGGGTGTTCGGACTCGCCGCGCCGGCCTTTGTGATTGCCGCCATCGCTATGGCCACGATCTTGCTCGAGCCGCCCCGCGGCGGAGACCCGGTTAGCTTGGGTGAGAGGTTCAAGGAGCTCGGCGCCATGGCCATCCGGCCAGAGCTAACGCTGATCAATGCGGCCTCTTTACCGGTGCTGTTGAGCTTCGTTGCTATGTACGCCGCGCTCGGTCCGCTCTTGCAGACCGAGTTTGAGCTCGACGAAACCGGCGTCCTATTTGTCCGGCTCGCGGGGCTTCCGGCCATCTTGCTGGCCCCGCTTGCCGGCTGGCTCGTGGGACGTTACGGCCCTGTCCGGGTCGCCATCACGGGGTATGTGATTGCTGCCGCGGGACTTTCAGCCGAGGCGCTGTCAAGCGCCGCGCTGGTGCTGCTTGTCATCTCCAGCGTGGTGTTCGTCTTAGGTATTGCCACGATTGTGCCCTCGGTCATCGCGCTGGTTGGGGGCCGCGGCGGCTCATCTCGCGCTGGGGCGCTCGCAATCAACGGTGTAGCCGTCTTCGCCGGAGCATCCTGCGGTCCACTCGTAGCCCAGCTGTCGATCGGCTTTCCCGGTCTGATGCTGATCCTCGCAGCGTTGCTGTTGATCGCGGCCGGACTTGTCTTGATCAGCAGTCGGCGAACGGTCGATGTCACCGTCTGACCGGCCCCGATAGTTTCACCTCCCATGGGTGATTGCTCAGTCGTGCCGGCGAATGGGAGTCTTCGAGTATGGAGACTCGTCAGCTGAGGAGCGCAAACCCACGAACGTCCGGTAGTCGTGCAACCAAGTCCACCGCTCGATCCCGAGCTACTCGGAAGACCACGGCAACGCCGAGCGAAAGCGACGATGGGTTCAAGCGTGTGAGCCCTGAGGAACGAGCCGCTGCGGGCAAGGCGGCACGCGCAAAGGCTCCGTTGGAGGCGCATGCCGATTTTCAGCCGAAGCGGTCACGCGATCCCGTTGCATTGTTGCTGAGTCAGGCTAAGACCCGGGTACCTGACTTAGTTCCGATCCGACACGGCCGGATGCTGGTGTCACCGTTCACGTTCTACCGCGGCGCAGCACTGATCATGGCCGCGGATCTCGCGGGAACCCCGACACCAGGGCTGCGAACTCAGCTGTGCGGCGATGCCCACCTGTCCAATTTCGGCGCGTACGCCTCACCGGAGCGTCGCTTGGTGTTCGACATCAACGACTTCGACGAGACGCTGCCCGGTCCATTCGAATGGGATGTCAAGCGCCTGGCAGCGAGCTTCGTCGTAGCGGGACGGGAGAACGGATTTAGCAGGAAGCAGTACCGCAAGGCAACGCTGGCTGCCGTGCAGAGCTACCGCACAGCAATGCGAGCCTTCGCGGCTCAGCCGATCCTCACCGTTTGGTATGCGCACCTGGAACTCGAGCAGGCCATCGCCGATTACAAGTCCACACTCAGCCCCCGACAGTTGAAGGAGCTGAAGGTCAGGATCAAGGCGACCGAAGGTGCGATGGCGAAGGCACGCACCCGCGACAGCCTGCAGGCGATCGGGAAGCTCAGTACCGTCGTCGACGGAAAGCGGCAGATCATAAGTAATCCGCCGTTGATCGTTCGGCTTGATGACATGATCGATTTAGATCCCGATGAGGTGCGTAGGCGGCTCGGTGTTCTCATCGACAGCTATCGCAAGACGCTCCAATCGGACCGCCGGCGTTTGCTTGATCACTTCAGTCTGATTGACATTGCGCACAAGGTCGTGGGAGTAGGCAGTGTCGGCACCCGGGCATGGATTCTTCTCATGGAATCCGGTGTCGAGGGAGAGGCCCTTCTCCTGCAGGCTAAACAGGCTGGACCGTCGGCCCTCGCCGAGTATGCGGGCGAATCGGAATACCGCAACGACGGCGAGCGTGTGGTTGCCGGTCAGCATCTGATGCAGGCATCGAGTGACATCTTTCTCGGCTGGCTTCGGGCTCGGCCGATGGGCGGCCGGTACACGGATTACTACCTGCGGCAGCTGCGGGACTGGAAAATGTCGGCGGTGATCGAGGAGATGATCCCCCCAGGCATGCTGTTCTACGCCCAGCTCTGTGGCTGGACGCTGGCCCGTGCACATGCTCGAGCCGGCGACCGAATCGCTATCGCGGCATACCTGGGCAACTCCACCAAGTTCGACAACGCGATCGCGGACTTCGCCGAGACGTACGCCGACCAAAATGAACGCGATCACGCCACGCTGGCAGCTGCTGTCGAGGCTGGAGGAGTCGAGGCGCAGGCCGGGGTGTGACCATTCACCCCACCGGGGTGATGCTCCGCTGACGCGGCACGTGGCACTCTTCCATCACCGGGGGGACCGGGCGTGCAGTCAGCAAGATCGAGGAGATCGCCTCATGAGCGAACCGCTGGCACCTGCAGATTTCCCTCAGGACATCCGGGGAGGCTGATGATCATGGCCGAACCGCCGATCACTCAACCTCAGGCGCCATCGCCACCGGTCCGCGCCAGGCGGCCGCGGCCGCCCGCGCCATCCTCCACGGTGAAACTCGCCCGACTGTCGAGCCTGACAGGCACTCTCTTCGCTGCACTCCTGGTGCTCGCGTTGGTCTTGGTCTACACGACACCCCACCTATCAGCATCGGATGCCGACATCACCGCCTTCTACGACGGCGGTAGCACGGTGCTTGTCACCGTTGGTCAGGTTCTCGTCCCGCTCGCGGGGATCGCCTTTCTCTGGCACTCGCATACCACGCGATTGCTGATCGAGTCCCGCACCCCGTCACCGGCCGCAATTCCCTATGGGCTACAGCTGGTGTCCGGCGTCCTCTTCGTCGTCCTGCTCTTCGCGGGGACGGCATCGGCCGGTTCGGTAGCGCTCCTGAAGGACCTGACCAATGCGCCGCTGCCGTCAGTCGACGTCGTCCGGGGCCTGCTTGCACTCGGCTATGGACTGGTCTTCATCTATTCCATTCGAGGTGCCGGTATGTACGCGCTGACGACGACGACCTTGCTGCGCCAAGCCGGGATCATGCCTACCTGGCTGGCCATTGTGAGCTACCTGCTGGCGCTCTTCCTGCTCGTGAGTACGACGCTGCATCCGGTGGTTGTGCTCATCTTCCCCACCTGGGTCGTCGTCACCGGCCTGGTGGTTTTTATCCGTGCCGGCCGGGTCGCCGAACCGGCAGCATCCGAAAGGCAATCCGCATGACTGCACCCCAGGGCGTTGAGGACCGTTCAACTGCGCCGCTGACTGTTGATGACATTCCCGGCCCCAAGGGCAAGCCGCTCGTTGGGAACATGTTCGACGTACCAGCGAAGCGCACGATTCAGACGATGATGGAAATCGTCCGCGAGTACGGTCCGATGGTTCGGTTGCGAACCCCCGTCGGCGACCGGTTCGTGGCCTCAGGGCTGGCGATGATCGATGATCTCTGCGACGACGAACGGTTCGACAAGCTTGTCGGTGACGGTCAGAAGGCCGTTCGAAAGTTTGGCCGCAGCAATGGGCTGTTCACCTCTGATACCGACGATCCCAACTGGAGCAAGGCGCACAACATCTTGCTGCCCAACTTCAGCACCCAGGCGATGCGCGATTACGTGCCGATGATGAACGACATCGCTACGCAGCTGATGCAGAAGTGGGAACGGCTGAATCCCGGCGAAACGGTCGACGTTACGGCTGACACGACACGGCTGACTCTGGACACCATTGCTCTCTGTGGCTTCGGCTATCGGTTCAACTCTTTTTATCGCGATACCCAGCACCCGTTCGTCAGCGCCATGATGCTCATGCTGCAGGAGAGCCAAATCCGGAGCCGTCAACTGCCAGTACAAACTCGGCTACGGCGGCAGGCCACCCGTCAGCTTCAGGAGAGCTACCGGTACATGGAGGACGAAGTTTTCAAGATCATCGAGGAGCGACGCAGGAGCGGAAACATCGAAGATCATCGAGACCTGCTCAGCTGCATGCTCACCGGGGTGGACAAACGCAGCGGAGAGAAGTTGAGCGATGACAACATGGTCGCGCAGTGCATCACCTTCTTGGTGGCCGGGCATGAGACCACGAGCGGCCTGTTGTCCTTCGCCATCAGCTATCTGATCAAGCATCCTGAAGTCGTCGCCCGCGCTCAGGAGGAGGTTGATCGGGTGCTCGGCACCGATACCTCGGTGTTGCCGACATACCAGCAGATCCAAGGGCTGACCTATGTCACTCAGATCCTCAACGAAACCCTGCGGCTCTGGCCGACCGCGGCTGCGTTCACCCGTTATCCATACGAGGATGCGTTGGTCGGCGGGTACCTATTGCCCAAGGGCTCCTCGATCACCGCGCTGACGATCATGCTGCACCGCGACAAGTCAGTCTGGGGCGACGACGCCGAGGAGTTCAATCCCGATCACTTCCAACCGGAGACGAGGGCCAGCTTGCCGGCCAATGCGTACAAACCCTTCGGCTCGGGTCAGCGCGCCTGCATCGGACGCCAGTTCGCCATGCAGGAGGCGGTGCTGGTCCTAGGGATGATCTTGCAACGCTTCGAGCTGGTAGATCAACTGAACTATCAGCTCAAGATCAAAGAGAGCCTCACCATCAAACCCGACGGTTTGTTGATCGGTCTCCGTATGCGTCCGGGCCGCACGACTGGGCTCACTCCCGCGGCAGCAGCCACTACATCGTCTGCGGTATCGGCGGCAGAACCCGCACCCCGCCCATCCGCCAACGTGGACGGTCACAACACACCACTGATGGTGCTGTTCGGTTCCAACCTGGGGACCGCGGAGGGAATTGCCAGTCGAATCGCCCAGGATGGATCAGATCGGGGCTACGCCGTCACGTTGGGCGCACTGGATGATCACACTGGCCAACTCCCACACGAGGGAGCGCTCGTCGTGGTGTGCGCGTCTTACAACGGCCACCCGCCGGACAACGCAGCGCGGTTCTGCCGCTGGATCACCGATTCGGCAACGCCGTCCGACGCGGGATCTGGGCTGACCTTCTCGGTGTTTGGCTGCGGCAACATGGACTGGGCCTCGACTTATCAGGCCGTACCAACACTGATCGATGCGCAACTGGAAGCTCACGGTGCACGTCGGGTGCACGCGCGCGGCGAGGGCGATGCCCGCTCCGACTTCGACGGCCAGTTCTCGGAGTGGTACTCCGATCTGTGGTCCTCGGTGGCCAGCGGCCTGGGGCTCTCGACCGAGTCGACGACGGTGACCACCACCGAGCCACGGCTGCGTCTCACCATGGAGAACAAGCAGACGACGAACCCCGTGGTGGTGTCTTACCGGGCTCATCCGTCCACGCTGGTCGTCAACCGGGAGCTACTGGGGAACGGTCAGTCGGCTTCCAACTCGAGGTCCGCCAGGCATATCGAGCTGGAGTTGCCAGCCGGAATGGAATATCAGACCGGTGATCACCTCGGCATACTCCCGCGCAACAACGTCGACCTCATCCGTAGGGTGATGGCTCGGTTCGGTCTCGACGCGGGGACCTACGTCACGATCAATCCGACTGGCGGTGGCACCTATACCCACCTTCCGCTGGGAGAGCCGGCGCCGCTGCTCGGCATCCTCGGCGCCTGCGTGGAATTGCAGGATGTCGCCAGCCGCAGTGATCTTGCCGTGTTGGCCCGATACGCCACAGACCCCGATCAGGCTGCCCAGCTGCTGACGATGTCCGGACTCGATGAGGCGGCCCGAGAGGCCTATCGCGATCGAGTGGCAGGGCCTCGGCGGTCTGTGCTTGAGCTACTGGGCGAATTCCCCAGCTGCGACCTGCCGTTCAACGTCTACTTGGAGCTGCTGCCACCCATCCGGCCTCGGTATTACTCCATCTCCTCTTCCCCAGCCGTCGCAAGCAGCTGCCATCTCACGGTCGGAGTGCTCCATGGTCCCGCCCGCAGCGGCGACGGGTACTTCAACGGCGTGGCCTCGAACCACCTGGCAACCAGTATGGAGGGCAGCACACAGTTCACCTTTGTTCGCAAGCCGACCATTCCCTTCCGGCCGCCGGCCAACCCGCACGTCCCGATGATCATGGTCGGGGCAGGCACTGGGGTGGCACCTTTCCGCGGCTTCTTACAGGAGCGGGCCGCTCTCGCGGAGCAGGGAGTCCCCGTCGGGAAGTCGATGCTCTTCTACGGTTGCCGGTTCGCGAAGGGTGACATGCTCTACGCCGACGAGCTGAAGGCCCTCCAGGAGTCGGGGATCACCGAGCTGCAGATGGCGTTCTCCCGGGAGCCCGGACAGCCTCGAACATTCGTTCAACAGGTGATCGAGCGCGAGCGTGATCGGGTCTGGGATCTCATCGAGGCAGGTGCGGTGATCTACGTGTGCGGCAATGCCAACACCATGGCGCCTGGCGTACGTGCCGCCCTGATGGACGTCTACCGTGCCAAGACCAATGGGTCGGATCCCTCGCCGGAGGAGTGGCTCCAAGGGCTGCGGGATGCCGACCGATACCTGGAGGACATCTGGGGGGAGATGGCGTCTGGACTGTGAGCGGAGCCGAGCTTGCCGTCAGCTAGGCGGCGATAGCGGCTGGGTTCGGCTTTGAGGCCTCCCAAACGGCAGCGCTGAAGTCGGTACGGCCCAGGGCGAGCGTGCCTTGGTTCGTGACCAGGTAGACATACCCGATTGGTGAGCGGTGTACGAAGTAGCCCGGCTCTGGCTGGTGTTTCGTCCAGCCTCCGTGGGTGACTGCTCGATGACTGGGGCGGGCCATCGGGCCTAGGTTGCCAGGCCGGGTCTGACCGGGCGGTCCGCCATAGTCCATTGGCACATATCGCTCAGTGTGGTCCAGATCCATCGTCGGGCTGACACATGTCCCGTAGGGGAAGACATCGGCGATCTGTTTGGCTCTGACGGCGGCCCGGAGTCGCTGCGGCACTTCATAACCGTCGACCGGAGCTACCCCGGTCGGATCCAGCACCGGCTGGATCCGGACCTGACATCCCGTACGGCTCAGGAACTCCATCAGCTCGTCGAGGGTGATCGGACCACCGTCTTCGGGCCGCACCAAACCGTGACCGGTACGCAGGGCGGCCTCGGAAAGATGGAAGTGGAGGACGACTCGCGGCCTCGTCGCCGTCGCGTCAAACCCCGGCGGCAGCGCCATCGACAATGACTGATGATCATCCGCTTCCAGGCCTGACTCGGACTCCGGCTCGTCGTCGGAGTTAGCGCCGGGCTCGTCGTCGGAGTTAGCGTCGGGCTCGGATGTAGCGGCGGGCTCGGCCTTGGACGTAGCGGCGGGCTCGGCTGGCTCTATGGATTCGTTCGGCTGATCGGTCCGGTCGTGCTGATGCTGGATCAGCAGCCGCAGCGCCTCCGCGGGCTGGGCCAAAATGCCGAGCGCGCGGGCCCGCCGGGTTCCCACCGGATCGGCGTCGCCGCGTGCGGCCAGGATTTCAGCGATCCTGTTCACCGTCGCCAGGAACCAGATGGCATCGCCAGCCGCCGCCTTGGCCACTACAGTCTTCAAGCCGTCCTCTGAGTCGAAACTGAAAACGTCCTGCGCGGTACGGGCCCGCTCGGCACGCTCCGCGGCCAGTGTCGG
>DATEWO010000071.1:0-7069 GCA_035257925.1 Propionibacteriaceae bacterium
GGCGGGCTGCCGCCTCGACCGCTTCTAGTATCCCGCGTCTGAGTCTTGGGATGCCGTTCGGCTGCAGCGAAAGACCTACGCCTTACAAGCTGGTCCGGACAGTGCAGGCCAATACCCGAACTACCTGACACTCAGTGATGCAGGCGGCCTCCGGTCGTAGAATTGTGTGCTGCACAACTTAGAGGAGTTGCGATGTCCCGCATCCTCGTGATCGCCAATCAGACGCTCGGCGGCAGCGATCTTCTTCAGTCCATTCGAGATCGGATGACCCAAGGCCCGTGCGAATTTACTTTGCTCGTCCCGGCCACTGCCCACGCCCACCGCGAAAGCACGATGGATTCGCTCAACCGTCGTCTAGCCGGAGCGCCGCTTTCTGAGGACATGCGCGGGGCCGCGGAAGCTGACTATGACTACGCTCGAAGTCAACTGGAGATCGGTATCGAGCACCTGGAGAAGTTGGGCGCCGAAGTGGACGGCAAGGTTGGCGACCCGAATCCAATCAAGGCCATCGAAGACGCCCTATCACGACGGAAATACGACGAGATCATCTTGTCCACCCTCCCCAGCGGCATCTCCCGCTGGCTAGGTCAAGACCTACCTCACAAGTTGACACGCAAGTTCAAGGGTCCAGTAACAGTCGTCACGGCGTCGAGATCACACTAGATGTGGCACGAGGCCATGCCGGATTCCCTTGTCTTTAAAGGAGGTCCCGCTGCGTCAGTGCGGTCGGCAATTGCCATTTCCAACCCTGTGCGCTTAAGAGACTAACTTCCGTCGGGCTTTGTGTGCAGCCACTCACGGACAATCCCGAGCTATCGACTGGGCAGATATCTTAGATACTGCCGCGCTGCATGCGGCCCTCTGGCCCAGAGATCCCCGAGTTACCCGCTCGAGTGATCGCACTCGGTTCGGCCGCCGACGTGGACAAGGCGGTGAAGGCGGCCAGGGTGGCGTTCGCAGCGTGGTCCCGAACCAGTCGCGAGGAACGGCTGCAAGTCCTCAACCCATCCTGACTGAGTACGAGAACCGCCTAAGAGACCTGGCGACAGCTGTCAGGGAGGAGATGGGCGCCCCTGCTTCACTGTGCCAGGACGCTCAGGTGCCGGCAGGCCTTAACCACTTAGTGGACGCCATCCGAATTCTCCAGGACTTCCCGTTTGAGGAGAACCGTGGCCAGACCATGATCGTCAGGGAACCGATCGGCGTTTGCGGTCACGCCTTGGAACTGGCCACTGAATCAAATCACCCACAAGGTGGCCCCGGCCCTCGCTACAGGCTGCACGATGGTACTGAAGCCCTCGGAAGTGGCACCTTTCTCGGGTCAGATTTTGCAGAGATCCTGGACGCGGCGCTGGTGCCGGCGGGTGTGTTCAACCTCGTCATGGCGACGGGCCGGGCGTCGGGGTGGCGCTCGGTCAGAGCTGCGACGCGCCCGCCCGCATGCTGGTCCCGACCAGTCGAGGTCTTGGCTGTAGCTAAGCAGACCGCGGAGCTGATCACTGTTGGCGACCCCACCGGCGACGCCTCGCTGCCTACGTAAACGGCGCCGACACCGCCCAGGCCCGCGTCGTGGCCTCGCGGCTACGGGCCGGTCGAGTGTCAATCAACGGCGCCTCCGATCCTGCGGCGCCGTTCGGTGGCTACAAGATGAGCGGCAACGGACGCGAGGGTAGCGCTTCGCCTTCTACGAGTTCCTAGAGACCAAGGCTGTAATGGGCTAGCCCCAGAACCCGAGCCTCTTCCGGACCGACGCTTCAGGAGCATGCCCGATGCTCTCGCAGCTGCTGCGTTAGTCGGGCTGGCAAGATTTGGACTCTCGAACCTTGACCCCCAGATCGGCGGATTCGTTTTGTCGTGTCCTCCTGAGCGTGCGACGCAGGGGAATGCGGGGTCGTTGAGGGCGCAGTGAGGTTGGGCGCCGAACTCGTTGGTCCCAATCTGAGCCCAAGTTGTCCAATCTGGCCCAAGTTGTCCATCTTTCATTGCGAATGCCTGACCCGTGGTCCAGGACATGCAGATTGGTGCTGCGGGTCTGTTGATTTCGCTACGTTCGTCCTGGCAGGCTCGCCACTCGTTGTAACCGTGTCGCGAAGGGAGAGATGTTGAATCAGCGATCCAGTGGTCTTCGCCTGAGCGAGGAGTTTTACAGGGCTTGCGTGGGGCCCGCGATCGCCGCGGAGTTCCCGCGGTTGCCCCATGCTGCTGGGCTTATGGGCCGAGGGTCGGAGGTACTTGGATACGACGACAGCATGTCCACCGATCACACCTGGTTCGCTCGTGTGACCGTCTTCGTGCCGGATGAGGTCCTCATCGAGCAGGGTGAGTTGGTGCAATCCCAGGTGACAGCGCGGATCCCGGATTTGTTCGAGGGGGTACCGACCGAGGTCCGCGTCACGACGGTGCAACAGTACTTCCTGGACCAGCTCGGTCTGGACGTGTCGGCCGCCTGGGACGCCTACGACTGGGTCAGTCTGCCGGAGCAACGTCTGTGTGCCATGACGGCGGGAGCCGTGTTCCACGATGAGCTCGACCTGGAGAAGGTACGCCTGCGGCTCGCTTACTATCCGAGAGACGTCTGGCTGTACTTGATGCTTGCGGGTTGGTGGCGGGTGCACCCGGAGATGAATCTTGTGGGCCGCGCCGGGTATGCAGGGGATGAACTCGGGTCGGCCTTGATTGCGAGCAAGATCGTGTCCGGGCTCATGCACCTGTCGTTTCTGATCGAACGTCGATATGCGCCTTACGTGAAGTGGTTTGGCACCGCCTTCTCGAAACTCCAGATTGCTGATCGCTTGTCAGCGCCGCTCGACAGTGCGCTACGCGCACGCAGCTGGAGGGAGCGTGAAAAAGCACTAGGCAGCGGCTACGAGATCGTTGCAAGCGCATTCAACGACCTTGAGATCGCACCTCGGCTGACCCTTGAGCCGGTCCGACTGTGGGAGCGTCCCTTCACCGTCATGTGGGCGGATTTTCCCGGTGCGCTCAGCGCGTCGATAAGTGATCCACAGGTGCGCGACCTGGTCGAGCGCTGGCCGACGGGCGGCATTGATCAAGTGCGAGACATTCTTTGGGCGCCTAAGTCGCGAACTAAGGTGCGCGAACTTGCGAAACCATAGTCCCTGACATGACCGACGCCGCCCGCAGCTTGGACGCGCGCAGTCAGGCCGAGCGCAGCGAGGCCGCTGCAGCCACGGCGACCACAGCAAATGCGAACTCGCCGAGACTCTGAGCTAGTGGGATACGGCAAGGACTTCACTGTCGGGCTGGCGAGATTTGAACTCGCGACCCCTTGACCCCGAGATCGGGCCTCTATGGAAGTCGAGCGTGAACCACCTATCGCTGGGGTGCATGGTTGACCGTTGAAAGAAGTGCGCTGAGTTCGGCTGTTGTGGCCGGCACGCGCGGAACACCTGCAGCAACACACGCATTTCAGAAATTTCGACTGGCGCTGCCGGTGATGGTGCCTGGACGCCGGGGTCAACCTCTGACGGCTGGGACTATGGTCCTTGATCAGGATCTGGGTGTCGAGGCCGCTTGTTTCTGGCTCGCTGGTGATCACCGCTACGAGGTCGAGGTCGGAAACGACATAGATGAAATGGCCGCCGTAGCCCTGAACGCGGAAGGTCCGGTGGTCACCTTCGGTGGCGGACCAACCAGTGCTAGCCATCCCTTCGTGAGGTTAGGTTGTAGAGCGCTGGGCGAGATCGCGGCGGCTACGTAGTCGGCTGGGACTATTTGTTGGCCCTCCCACCGGCCACCGCTGATGTACAAGTATCCAAATTTCGCGAGGTCAACCCCCGCCAGGTCGCCCGGCCGTTCGACTGGACCTTCACCCGCGCCGACCTGGAGCGCGTGCTCGCCAAGATCAGCGAGCGCGAGCCACGGCTTGCGCTTGCGGCGCAACGGACCGAAATTGCGTGGCCTTCTCGCGGCTTATGGGTGCTGCCAGAGGGCGTTGACGATCTTCCATCCATCGCGCGTACGCACCAGGTGCAGGTATTCGACGTAGACGGCGGAGCGGACCGTCACGTTCGCGATCTCGCGATGCAGGTGCTCGACCTCGACTTCGAGTCCGCGATCAGGGACATCTCGCATCTTCCCAATCCCCTTCGCCGTCGCCTCGATCATGTCCCGCGCCGTGAGCTTCTCCAGTTCCCCGGGGGCAGGAGCGTCGTCCGGCGATCGCTTGGCCAAATCGGGATGGAGCGTCCGCTCCATGCGGGCGGCGTCGCCATCGAACCAGCCCTCGAAATAGTCGAGCGCCACACGCACGATCGCGTCGCGGTCAGCCACCTTTGATTCCTCCTCAGCCACGCCACCACGATAGCCACGCCTCACCACGCCGCGAACTCTACGGCGACCCAGGAACCGGCGGAACCCGAACCCGACCGAACTTGCGGCCAGTGGACGATGGGTGCGCCGATGACGAGCTGGCGATTGTGCTGGTCGAGCCCGAACTCGCCGACATGCCGAACAGCGTCATCGTCGAGCGAGTCGAAGCTGTTGGGGCTGAGCACGACCGTGTCCGACCCGGGAACGTTCCCTGAGTTTGCGAGCGTGGTTGTGAAGCTGTTCGCCACAGCCGCAACCAAGCTGGCCCGCATCAAAGCGAGGCGGGAACTGTGAACCGGGGGTGATCAGAAGCTCCGATGAGGATTGAGCCTCCGGGCAGGTGGTGGCAGCGGGGAGTAGTGCCCGCCGCTCCGTTTGTGAGAGCTCTTGTGAGAGGGCGCAGAGAGAGGGCCCCCTCCTGGGTAGTGCTCCGGGAGTGGCCCTCTGTCGTGTTTCCACAGGTCAGAGCCGCTTTCACACGGCTGCGGACCTTGTCGGGCTGGCGAGATTTGAACTCGCGACCCCTTGACCCCCAGATCGGGCCTGCCGGTTGTCGCGACTGAACCACCGTTCGCTCGTGACCATAGTTAACCCTTGAGGTGCGCTGAGTGCGGCCGTCGTGGTCCGTAGTTTCGCCCCACTCTCGCAGCACACTTTCAACTCTGCGTCGACCACTGCAACGCAAAGTATCGACCGCTACGGCGCTGTGTGCGAGACGGATGCCGCTCACAACGAGGGTCGTGCGCAATCGACCCCAGCCGTCCGAAGTCTCCTTTGCGTGGGGGTTCATCGTCGTCGATTAAGGAAACGGCGAGACACTGAGCGCATGGCGCCACAGCGGATTCGCGTCACGATGCTGGGCGGCTTCGATGTTCACATCGATGAGACCGTCGTTCCGGCCGGCGTCTGGCGGCTTAACAAGGCGCGCTCGCTGCTGAAACTGCTGGCCTTGGCAGAAGGCAACCGATTGCACCGCGATGCCGTCGTCGAGGCGCTCTGGCCAGACCTGGCAGCTGTTGCAGGCGCCAACAATCTGCATCAGGCTCTGCATGCAGCGCGTCGTGCGCTGGCTGAGGCCGGCGCTTCGGCTGATGTTCTTCGGCTGCGAGACGGCGTTGTTGCGCTGTGCCCTGACGGCGGCTTGGCCACCGACGTCCAAGACCTTGAGGCAGCACTGGACAAGGCCTTGGCTGCGGACGCCCCTGACCTGCTGCTCGATATCGCCACGCAGTGTTCTCAGGGACTGCTGCCCGAGGACGGCTATGAGGACTGGGCCCATCCCTACCAAGAGCACATCGCCGGTCTGCGCCGCACGGCGGTGCTTGCTGCCGCGCCCCATCTAATCGCGCAGGGCAGGGCGTACGATGCGGCCGCTGCTCTCGAGCCATTGGCGGAGACTCGGTCCAGCGACGAGGAGGTTCATCGCGCGCTCATGCTGGCGTACGATGCCGCCGGCCGGCGCTGGGACGCGGTTGCTGTCTATGAATCGCTGCGAGGCCGCCTCGACGACGAATACGCAGCAGCACCTGACGTGCAAACGACGACGCTGTACCGTCGGCTGCTCACTGGCCAGGCCGACGCCCTGACCGGTGGCCTCCATCACCTCGGGGGGCCAGGAACGCGGTTTCTCGGGCGACGACGAGAGATCGAGGAGCTCGTCGCACTCTGCATGAGGAACCGCCTCGTCACGCTCAGCGGGCCAGGCGGCGCCGGCAAGACGCGCCTGGCGGTTGAAGTCGCGAGAGTGCTCGCGAAGACTTCCTCGTACGCCGATGGACTATGGATGGTAGACCTTTCCGGCGTTCGAGACGCCGAGCTGGTCCCAGCGACGGCCGCCTCGGCCCTGGAGCTGACGCTCTCCGGCTCGCGTCCGACGGTCGCCGCCCTAACGGCTCAGCTCGCGCCACGAGAGCTCGTTGTCGTGTTGGACAACTGCGAGCACGTGATCGACGCTGCTGCCACGCTAGTACGCGCAATCATCCAGGACTGCCCGGGCATCACTGTTCTGGCCACCAGTCGGGAACCGCTTCACCTGCCTGGCGAGGTCGCTTGGCGAGTGCCGTCGCTGCGGGTGCCCGATCCGTCCGAACCGATCGATTCGGGCCGCCTCATGAGGTATGAGTCGGTGCAGCTCTTTGTCGCACGCGCCCAAGAGGCCGCACCCGCGTTCCGACTGGATGACGACAACGGGCGGGTTGTTGCGCACATTTGCCAACGACTCGACGGAATGCCCCTCGCCATCGAGCTCGCGGCGGCTCAGGCGGCTTACCGTGCACCAAAACAGATCGCGGCGCTGCTGGACCACGCCCTTACAGCGCTCGCGTCGCGGATTCGGGACACTCCTGACAGACAGGCGACATTGGCGGCAACTGTCAGTTGGAGCTTCGAGCTTCTCGACAACGATGAGCGCCAGCTGTTTCCGAGGCTCTCGGTGTTCGCCGGCGGGTTCACCCTGGAGGCCGCGGAGCAGGTCGCCTCCGACGGCATGGCCAGGCCGCTGGCAGATGTTCTCGCCGGACTTGTTGACAAGTCGCTGGTGCTCGCAGAGACGCTCGGTGCCGAGGAGGCGCGGTATCGGCAGCATGAGTTCGTGCGGCAATACGCCGCGCAGCGGCTGGCGCAGTCCGGAGATGCATTGAACCTGCAACGTCGTCATGCAGACTGGTTCTGCGATCGCGCGGAGTCGCTCGACCCAGACCAGGGTGGGCCGGTCGTCGGGGAGCCCAACCCCTGGTTC
>DATEWO010000072.1:0-7652 GCA_035257925.1 Propionibacteriaceae bacterium
AGGATAGCGCGGCCGAGGCCTGGTGCGTCCAGAAGTCGAACTTCGCCAGCCGGCATGGCCGTCTCACCCGAGCCGACCGGATTGCCAACCAGCTGCTCGACATCGTAGAGCTGCATGATCCGCCCATGGAGGATGCGGAGGCCGGGTCACGTATCCGCCGCGCGCGTCCCGACGAGACTCAGCTGCTCGCCCGGCTGGAACGTGCAGCGAGCGAAGAGGCCCTGGCACATATCTTCCCGCCACACCTGTATCCCTATCCGACCAGTGCGGTCGCCCGGCGCTGGCGGCAGGTGCTCAGTGATCGACTGATGCACACCTATCTTCTTGAGGTGCGTGACAGGCCAGTGGGCTACGTCGCCTTCAACGGGGACACGGTCCACCACCTTGGCGTCGTGTCGGCCCACCAAACGCGCGGATACGGTTCCGCGCTCCTGGAGTTCGCCTGCATGGAGATCTACGCGGGCGGTACCCGGGAGGCGTTCTGTTGGGTGCTGGCTGACAATCAAGGCGCGCGCGCGTTCTACCGCGCCCACGGTTGGACCGAAACCGGTGACCGGCGGGAGTCGGAGTACCCCCCGCATCCTGAGTCGCTTCAGTTGAAGCTGCAGAATCCGCATGCCCCGCGGCGCAGCCTCTGACTATGTTCATTGCCGACCACTTGTGGTCGCCAGGGATGCTGGTCCGGTGACGATCAGCGCACCACCGCGTCCCGCGGCTGCCAGCTGGGACAGCCAGCGCGTGCGTCCTCGTTTCCAGCAGCTGCTGTTGACGATCGCAGGGCTTGCGTTGTTGCCGGCAATGGCGGCGACCGTCATGCGCCTAGCCCCTCCGAGCGATGATGCCAGCGCTCAGCTGGCAGCTTTCATCCCCTACGGCATCCTCGGCTATCTGCTGGCGCTTGTCTGCCTCCTGATTGCCCTGGTGCGGGCCAGACACCGCCTGGTCCCAGCTGTGGTCACGGTGGCCGTGGCGGTACTGACCACCTGTCATCTGGCATGGCTGGCACCGCTCTTCGTCGATGATCATCGAGCCGCCGCGACGCCCAAGTTCCGGCTGATGAGCTTGAACATGTTTGACGGCGAAGCGGACTCCAGCCAGGTGGCCGAACGAGCAGCACAGGCCGATATCGTGATCTTGGTTGAGACAACGCCTGACGCTCTGAGAGCCCTGGAACGATACGGCTGGGACAAGCGGTTTCCCCATTCAGTGGGTGATCCGAGGGACAACTTCTCCAACACCGCGGTTTTCTCGCGCTTCCCGCTGAGCCACAGTAGTCAGATCGGCGATACCTCGTTCCAGCAATGGGTGACGACGGTGCGCATCCCCAGTGTCGGTCGCATCCGGCTGATGGCCGTGCATCCGTGCAACCCGTACTGCGGCAACGATCGCTGGAGTTCCGAGCATCGGCTCCTACGCAGAACGGTGGTCGACAACCTGGACCGTCCACTGGTAGTGGCCGGTGATTTCAATGCCGTTGCCGATCATGGACCAATGCAGGCATTGCAACGCGCCGGACTGAAAAATGCCACAGACGTCGCCGGCGCCGGCTGGCTTCCGACCTATCCAGCCAACCGCTCCTTTCCACCGCTGCTTCCGATCGATCACGTCATGATCAACAAAGACCTGACAGCCACATCAGTGACCAGCTTCACGGTTGCCGGCAGCGACCACCGCGGCTTGCTGGCCACACTGGCGTTGACTACGCAGAGCTCCTGACCAGCAGGATGTTACGCAACCGCCCTAGCTCACCACGATGCTGACCAACTTGGGTGCACGGATGATCACCTTGGCGACATCGCGGCCGCCCAGGGCGCGTACCACCGATTCGTCTGCCAGTGCCATCGAGCGCAGCTCATCCTCGCTGATCTCCGGAGGTACCTGCAGCCGGCCACGGACCTTGCCCTGGATCTGAACTACACAGGTGACTGACTCGGTTGCCAGCAAGCCTTGATCAACGGTCGGCCAGCTGGCGTTGGCTACAGATGGAGCGTGGCCCAGGCATTCCCACATTTCTTCGGCAACGTAGGGCGCCACCAAACTCAGGGCGATGCTGACCACCTCGGCGGCTTCGCGAACAGCGGGATCAGCCGGACCGGCGGAACCGTCCATCGCCTTGCGGGTGGCGTTGACCAGCTCCATGATCCGAGCGACGGCGACATTGAAGCGCTGCCCGGTGATGCAATGCTCGATGTCGGCTAGCAACCGATGGGTCTCACGACGCAGCGCTTCATCACCGCTGGTTGGATCGGTTCCAGGCGCGCTCATGACGTCGACCGCTAGCCGGTACGCGCGTTGCAGGAACCGCAGCGAGCCGCCCGGGGAGAGGTCGGCCCAATCAATGTCCTCCTCGGGCGGACCGGCGAATACCAGAGTCAGCCGCACTGCATCGACGCCGAACGCATCGATCTGCACACCCAGATCGACCCCGTTGCCAAGCGTCTTGCTCATGGCCTTGCCTTGGTTGATCACCTGGCCTTGGTTCAGCAACCGGCGCATTGGCTCCTCGAAGTCGACCATGCCCATGTCGTACAGGACCTTGGTGAAGAACCGCATGTACAGCAGGTGCAGGATGGCATGCTCGACACCGCCGACGTACTGAGTTACCGGCATCCAGCGGCGTACATCATCCGGGTTGAACGGACCATCCTCATAACCGGATGAGCAGTAGCGGAAGAAGTACCACGACGAGTCGACGAACGTGTCCATGGTGTCGGAGTCACGCTTTGCCGGTCCACCACATTGCGGGCACTCGACATTGACCCAGTCTTCTGCCGCTGCCAGCGGGGAAGTTCCCTTCGGGACGAGATCGGTGCCCGTCAAATAGGGCAGCTCAACCGGAAGTTGATCATCGGGCACCGGCACCTCCCCACATCGCTCGCAGTGGATGATCGGGATCGGTGCGCCCCAGTAGCGCTGGCGACTTAGCAGCCAGTCGCGCAGCCGGTAGGTCACCGCGCCCTCGCCGACGCCTTCAGCCTCCAGCTTCGCGATGATCGCCCGCACTCCAGCCTCTTTGTCGGTCAGGCCGTTCAAGATGTCGGAGTTGATGTATGTGCCATCGCCCGGCGTTGCGATACCGGTGGTAGCGGGATCGGGCCCACCGGTGGCAACCACTTCACGAACTTGCGGGCCAAACGTGCGGGCAAAGTCCAGATCCCGTTGATCATGAGCCGGCACCGCCATGATCGCCCCGGTGCCGTACTCAGCCAGCACGTAGTCGGCGGCGTAAACCGGAATCTTCTCTCCGTTCACCGGGTTAGTGGCGTGCACACCCAAAAAGACACCGGTCTTGGGCCGATCGGTGGACTGCCTCTCGATCTCGGTCTCGTGCTTTGTCTGCTCCAGATATTCCTCAAAGGCCGCCCGATGCTCGTCAGTGACGACCTCGGATGCCAGCTGTGCATCAGGCGCGATCACAAAGAAGGTGGCCCCGTACAAAGTGTCCGGTCGCGTCGTGAACACCCGTACCGGCTCTTCGCGATTTTCGATCATGAAGTCGACGTAGGCGCCTTCGGAGCGACCAATCCAGTTGCGCTGCATGGTCAACACCCGCTCCGGCCAACCTTCAACAAGATCATCCATATCGTCGAGCAGTCGCTGCGCATAGTCGGTGATCTTGAAGTACCACTGAGTCAGTCGTCGCTTTGTCACGACAGCTCCGCAGCGCTCGCATAGACCGGCGACGACCTGCTCGTTAGCCAGCACGGTCTGGTCCTGCGGGCACCAGTTGACATAACTCGCCTTGCGGTAGGCCAGTCCGCGCTCGTAGAAGCGCAGGAACAGCCACTGTGTCCAGCGGTAGTACTCCGGATCGGAGGTGTGCAGCCGACGGCTCCAGTCGAAGCTCAGTCCGTAGCGGCGGAACGAATTAGCCTGGGTCTCGATGTTTGCATATGTCCACTCAGCGGGGTGTGCGTTGCGCTTGATGGCCGCGTTCTCTGCGTTCAGGCCGAAGGAGTCCCAGCCGATGGGGTGGAGGACGTCGTAGCCCTTCAACCGCCAGTAGCGAGCGATGACATCGCCCATAACGAACGCCTCCGCGTGGCCCATGTGCAGATCGCCGGAGGGGTAGGGAAACATGTCGAGCATGTAGTGCCGCTCGGCGGAGCCATCATCCTTCGGCATGAAGGTCTTGTCGGTCTCCCAGAAGGCTTGCCACTTTTCCTGGGCGGCACGGGCGTTGTAGCCGCTCCGCTCCTGGGTCGCGGTCTCCGCCCGCTCGGTGGCCTTGACCCGCTCGATCTGCTCGGTCATGGTGTCGTTTCGTCTCCTTGGTTATGCATCGCCTGCCTACTGACCTGGACATGAAAAAACCCCTCGCCGTGGGCATGAGGGGCTGCCGCGCAGGGTCACCTACGCGGCTACATAAGGAGGGCAACGCGTTGCATACGGTTCAGGGTAGCGCAACGAATCTTCAGCCTCCCCTGGTTATCCATCACCGGCGGCACCCAGGAGGCAGAATCCGGCCAGTTTCCGATGCTGAGTGATGCGTTTTCAGTGGTCGTCGGCCGCCTGGCCCGTTAGCGTCAAAGTCGTGCGCCAGCTCAGCCATGATCAGCTGCGGCGGCGTACGCTGCGCAGGCAGTTCCCAACGATTCCCGGCCGTGGCCCAGAGGCGGTCATAGAGCTGTTCCGACACCTGGGACCGATCCAATCTCAGGTGCCACGGGCGCCCTTCCTGACCATCTCCTCCAGGCTGCCTGGCGTCAGCTACGACGCGGTGTGCTCCTTATTCGAGTCGCATCAGCTGCTCAAGACCAGCAATATCCGGGGCACCGTCCATACCAGCCTCCCGGAACAGTTTGGCTGGCTGGACGCCGTCGCCCGCCGCTCCCGGGCGACTCAGTTGCGCAACGTCCTCAAATTGCACGACGTGACGCCGGAGCAGCTGGCCGCTGAGATCGAAGCGTTCACCTCCAACGATTGGACGCCGCGCTCCGAGATCGTGGCTCATGCGCGGGCGTGGTTGACGGAACGGGAGCGAGGCCCAGCCCTACAAAGGCCTAACGATCTTTCCGACAGCCTGCTTTGGGGACACAGCGGATTGGTTCGGCGCCCCCGTGACACGCGATGGGAGAAGCGCACCGACATCTACCATCAGCGGGCTCGCAGCCTGCTGCCCGAGCTAGCCGAATATGAGTTCGAAGAAGCCCTGACGAACCTCGTCCGGATCCACCTGGGCTCGTACGGCCCGGCGCTCCGGGAAGATCTCGCCTTCTTCTTCAGTGCCGGTTTGGGTGCGGTCGACAAAGCTCTGCGCCGTCTCAAGGATGAGGTGATCCACCTGAGGGGGCCGAACGATGAGGACTATCTCGATCTCGCCGATCCTCCACAGGGTGACGCATCCGATCCTGGATTGCGGCTATTGCCGGAGTACGACGGGCTGCTGGTCGGGTATCACGGCCGGCATCGGACGCGCTTTCTGACCGAGCAGCAGCTGCCCAAGGTCTGGGCCAAAGTGAACGGCTTGTTCTCCCCGGTCGTGCTCCATGGCGGGCGGATCGTGGCGAGCTGGAAGACGATCACCAAGGGTCGACGTACCGACATCGAGGCCACCATGCTTGATCCGCATCCGGTGCTGGCTGATGACCTGTTCGACGACGCGATCGCGGCCACCGAACAGGTGCTCGGCCTCAAGATCACCGGCCTGCGGGTTCGCCCGCCGCTACGCTGAGGCTGAGTCCATGGGAGCTCTCGCGCGCCAACGCGCGCAGCTCACCGAGTGAGAGGGAATGCACCACATGACGTGGTTGGTGACCGGCGGCGCCGGATACATCGGTTCCCACGTGGTACGCGCCTTCAGCGCTGATGGCATCCCTGCGGTAGTCATCGACGACTTGTCTAGTGGGCACCGTAGCTTCGTCCGCGGTGACATTCCCTTTTACCAGGGCAGCATCCTGCAGCGGGAACTGCTCGATCAGATCTTCACCCAACACAAGATCAGCGGCGTAGTCCACCTCGCGGGCTTCAAGTACGCCGGCGTCTCGGTGAGCCAGCCACTGCACACCTACACCCAGAACGTCACCGGAATGATCACCCTGCTGGAGGCGATGGCGGCCTACGAGGTGGCCAACTTCGTGTTCTCCTCTAGCGCCGCGGTCTACGGCACCCCCGCCACCGACCTGGTCAGCGAACAGGAGCCGACGCATCCGGAGTCCCCGTATGGCGAATCCAAGCTGATCGGCGAATGGCTGCTTCGCGACCAGTCTCGCGCCACTGACTCCGACCCAGCGCCGCTGCGCCACACCTCGCTTCGATACTTCAACGTTGTTGGCTCGGGTGATGAGGACCTGCGTGACACCAGCCCGCACAACCTCTTCCCGGTGATCTTCGAGCGTCTAGTCGCGGGACAGGTTCCCTACATCAATGGGAACGACTACCCCACACCGGACGGCACTTGTGTCCGTGACTACGTCCATGTCACTGATCTTGCGATCTCTCATGTCAGCGCTGCTGAGGCTCTTGAGGCAAACCGGCCCCTGCAGCCGGTCTACAACCTGGGCAGCGGCAGCGGTCTGTCGGTACGCGAGATCATGGACGCCGTCGCCCGGGTCACCGGCATCGAGTTCACGCCGGAAATCCGCCCGCGACGGCCGGGAGACCCAGCGCGGATCGTAGCGACCGGTGACCTCGCCGCACGAGACTTGGACTGGCAGATGCGGCACTCGGTCGATGAAATGGTCGCCTCCGCCTGGGCTGCTCGGCAGGCCGCCGAACAGCGCACATGATCAACAACGCTACCGATCACGCCGCTGAGGCGTCTGCATTTCCCTGCCTGCGAAACACGGCTGTCACATTTGCCTAGTAACTGTGACTCGGGTGTAACCGAACGCACGTTTGGCGCAACACAGGCCTAGCAGAGTTTTGCGTATCTTCGGGCGTCCCAGGATCCAGCCGCCCGAGGCGTCTCATCCATTTCCAGTCCCGTCACCGAAAGAAGCAACATGACACCACTCGAAATTGATTCGGGCAACACTGCCTGGATCCTGACTTCAAGCGCGCTGGTGTTGCTCATGACACCAGGCCTGGCGCTCTTCTACGGCGGCATGGTCCGTGCGAAGAGCGTCCTCAACATGATGATGATGAGCTTCGGGGCGTTGGCCCTGATCTCGGTCCTCTGGGTTCTCTACGGCTACTCGCTGGCGTTCGGCGACGACATTGGCTACGGGTTGCTCGGCAATCCCACCCAGTACCTGGGCCTCGAGGGCCTCATGGAGGACACCGAAGCAAGCCTGCCTCCAATGGCGTTCGTGGCATTCCAGGCGGTGTTCGCGATCATCACCGTAGCGCTGATCTCAGGGGCGATCGCCGACCGCGCGAAGTTTTCAACCTGGCTGATCTTCGCGGGGATCTGGGCCACATTGGTCTACTTCCCGATCGCCCACTGGGTGTTCGACTTCAGCCTTGACGCCCACGTCGGCGGCTGGATCGCTAATGACCTGGCTGCGATCGACTTCGCAGGTGGCACAGCCGTTCACATCAACGCTGGTATCGCCGGTCTTGCCCTCGCCATCATCCTCGGCAAGCGGCTCGGCTGGAGGCGCGATCCGATGCGGCCGCACAACCTGACGCTAGTCATGCTTGGCGCTGGCCTGCTGTGGTTCGGCTGGTTCGGCTTCAATGCCGGCTCGGCCGTCGCCGCAAGCAACTCC
>DATEWO010000073.1:0-6976 GCA_035257925.1 Propionibacteriaceae bacterium
CCGGCGCGCATTGTCGCGGGCGATCAAGGATGCTGCATGATCGGCATCGTGACTCGTCATCTCTCCGTCCCTGATCAGCTGGCCCAGTACGGCTGAAAGGCCACGCCGGAACAGCTCAGCCCCGAGGCAGTACAGCTCGGCCAGCCCGTACGCGTCGGAGGAGAACAACAGCTTGCCGAACGGGACCAGCTCCAGCGTCTCGCGGACCACTGTTCGACTGAGCGCACCAGTATTGTGTACGGCCAGCCCGACATCGATGAAGACGTGGCTGAATACCTGTGCCAGGTAAGAAGCATTGCGGTGGAACGGGTAGTTGTGCAGCAACAGCACCGGAACCCCGCGCCCTTCGGTCGCGCGCAGGAACGGGGTCAGCCGCAGCGGATCTGCGTGGCGCAGGTCAATGTCAGCGTCGCCGTACCCGACGTGGATCTGTAGCGGCAACCCGATCTTGATTGCGGTCCATGCCAGCCAGGCGTTGATCACCGGGTCGGCGATCCGGTAGCGGCCGTTGACTGAGGGCTCTAGGCGGTCCAGCGCGGTGACGAGAGCGCCAGCTTCGGGAGGGTCCGGCGGTAGGTCTAGGCCTATCCGATACCCCGCAATGCTCTTCGCAGCGATCGCGGTGGACTCCTGCAATGCTTGCTCAATGCTCTCGGCGAAATCGACGGCGGAGGTTCCGTTCTGGATCAGCTCCTCGGCCACTGCTTCCAGCCGGACCACCTGGTGCGCCTTGCCTCCCGTCATAGCAGCAAGGTCGGCTGGCGAGCACAACTTCTCGTCATTGATGCCGGTGTCGATCAAGAAGGTTTCAATGCGGGCAGCTGCTACCAGCAGCCGACTTGCCTCAGCCCCCAGCTCCCGACGGCGTACCAGATAGTCCTCCGCTGACGCATGCGGCTCCATGCCGAGGACGGGTGCACACCATCTCCGGATCGCCAGACCCAGCATGGAATCGAAGAAGGTGGTCCCCAGCGAGGATTGGCCAGCTGCTTCGTTCATCAAGCCCTCGAAGGACACTCGATCAAGATCGGCGAGTACTAGACCGTGACAGTGATGATCGACCAATGGCCCGAGGTCGATCATCAGGGTGCTCCTCACTAGTGGCTGCATCCCCATTCTGTCGGTTTGAGACGCCTGGCGATCGAGTACCGCCAGGGCCAGTGGCCTCGCGAGATGGAGCCGAAAGGCCCTACATCTGCCGGCCACGGAGACCGGAGACTGGCGGTTATGCTGCCACCCCCGGAATAGCTGCAGTTCGATGAGGGCATGCCTGCATCGAACTGAGGCGCTCATCCAGGGCCGAGAGCGGCGTCGAGAGCGACCTTGATAGCGACTCGCCTCTTTGAGAACGGAGCACTCCATGGTTGTGAATGAGACGGCAGTGCGTAGCGAGATGTCCGCTAGCTCGTTGTCCGACGACGAGCTTCATCGATTGGACAAATGGTGGCGAGCGGCCAACTACCTTGCGGTCGGTCAGATCTACTTGATGGACAATCCGCTGCTGCGCGAAGATCTCGAGCCGGAGCACGTCAAGCCTCGTTTGCTGGGCCACTGGGGCACGACACCGGGTTTGAACTTCCTCTACGCGCACCTCAATCGAGCGATCATGCAGCGCGACCTCGACATGATCTACATCATCGGGCCGGGTCACGGCGGACCATCTTTGGTGGCTGCTGCGTGGCTCGAGGGCACTTACTCAGAGGTCTATCCCAATATCACTCGCGACGCGGCAGGTATGAAGCGACTGTTCACGCAGTTCTCATTCCCGGGTGGCATTCCAAGTCACGTGGCGCCGGAAACCCCGGGTTCGATCCATGAGGGCGGAGAACTCGGATACGCACTCTCGCACGCCTACGGCGCAGCGTTCGACAACCCGGATCTCATCGTCGCGTGCATCGTCGGTGATGGGGAGGCAGAAACCGGGCCACTCGCCACATCGTGGCACTCCAACAAGTTCCTGAACCCGGTCGGTGACGGTGCGGTGCTACCGATCTTGCATCTCAACGGATACAAGATCGCGAACCCGACAGTGTTGAATCGCATCCCCACTGAGGAGCTACTGGCTCTGATGAAGGGATATGGCCATGAGCCGTACCTCGTGGAGGGCGATGACCCCGCAACCATGCATCAACAGTTTGCGGCCACGCTCGATGTATGCCTCGACCGCATCTCCGAGATCCAACGTGATCATCGGGAGGGCGGCGCTACGGGTCGGCCGACTTGGCCAATGATCATTTTCCGCTCACCCAAGGGATGGACCGGTCCCGAGAAGATTGACGGGAAGCTCGTCGAAGGCTATTGGCGCAGCCATCAGGTGCCGTTCTCCGACACACGTCAGAACTCGGCGCACCTGAAGGAGCTGCATAAATGGCTGCAGTCATATGGGCCGGAAGAACTCTTCGACTCCGAAGGCCGGCCGATACCAGAGATTGCGGATTTGCACCCGGTCGGCGAACGTCGAATGAGCGCGAATCCGCACGCTAACGGCGGTCGTCTACGACGGCCGCTCAGAATGCCTGACTTCCGCGACTATGAAGTCAAGCTCGACAGGCCCGGCCACACCGTCGCCGAGGCGACCCGCGTCATGGGCACCTTCCTTCGTGACGTCGTCAAGCTCAATGAAGATGCCCGCAACTTCCGGCTCTTCTCCCCTGACGAGAACAACTCCAACCGGTGGCAGGACGTTCTCGAAGTCACCAATCGTGCCTGGCTGGCTGAGATCTACGACTATGACGATCATCTTGCAGCAGAGGGTCGGGTCATGGAGATCTTGTCTGAGCACACCATCCAGGGCTGGCTCGAGGGATACCTGCTTACCGGCAGGCACGGTTTCCTGTCCACGTACGAGGCCTTCATCCACCTGATCGACTCGATGTTCAACCAGCACGCCAAGTGGCTGAAGGTAACCGACGACATTGAGTGGCGGCACCCGATCTCCTCACTCAACTACCTGCTGTCCAGCCATGTCTGGCGTCAAGATCACAACGGGTTCTCGCACCAAGATCCCGGTTTTATTGATCATGTGATGAACAAGAAGGCGGAGATCGTACGGGTCTATCTGCCGCCGGATGCGAACACGCTGCTGTCAACCACTGATCATTGCCTGCGCTCGAGCCAGTACGTGAACGTGGTGGTCGCTGGCAAGCAGCCCGCTCCGCAGTACCTGACAATGGACGAAGCGATCAAGCACTGCACCAAGGGCATCGGCATCTGGGACTGGGCGAGCAGTGATCAAGATGGTCAAACTGATCTGGTAGTGGCAGCGGCGGGTGATGTACCGACCATGGAAGCCCTCGCCGCCACAGAGATCTTGCAGGACCGCTTCCCCGACCTGGGAATCCGCTTCATCAATGTGGTGGACATCATGCGGTTGCAGGACGACCGGGAGCATCCGCACGGTCTATCCGACCAGCAGTTCGTCAACTTGTTCACGCCGCACGCGCCGATCGTTTTTGCCTACCACGGTTACCCATGGTTGATCCACAGGTTGACCTACCACCGGAGTAACCACGACAACATCCATGTGCGCGGCTACAAGGAGGAGGGCACCACAACAACGCCGTTTGACATGTGCGTTCTCAACGAGATCGACCGCTACTCATTGGCGATCGACGCCATTGACCGGGTGCCACAGCTGATGTCGAGCGCAGCTCACGTGCGGCAAGAGCTGGTAGACAAGATCATCGAACACAAGCACTACATCCGCCGTTATGGAGAGGACATGCCAGAAATCGCCGGGTGGATGTGGCGTGCGTCGGATCGCGAGAAGGCCTCATTAGTCACCGACGCTCCAGATGTCATTGCGACGGCAGGGGACAACCTGTAAGTCAGGACAGCGGCCGTCTTCGATTGCTCGCTCCGCTCGCTGTGGATCGCCCCTGGAAGCCGCCTTCTTCGTCGTCGCTTGCCGACGAGAAGCGTGTCGGCTCGCTTCTCCTCAGCACGGCGGCGCGCGATCCGCTTGACCGCACAGGCGATCACCCGCGACGGTAGCCCTATTCTGTGGTGCCGTGGATATCCCCGAGCGGCAGGCCCGCAGCGCTCAGGCGGAGAAACTTGTTCCCAACCTTGCAGAACGTGGCATCAGCATGCTGGCGACAACGTTCGTCGACAACGCTGGCATTACCCGGGTGAAGAGTGTCCCGCTGGACCGGCTGCCGCACCTGGCCGCGTGGGGTGTTGGCGCTTCAACCAGCTTCGACTATTTCCGCTTCGACGACTGGCTCGCCGCACCGCCGGGGGGAACCGCACCAGTTGGTGATCTTCGCGTCCTTCCCGATCTGCGGCGTTTGGTCCCACTGGCGGCTCAGCCCGGTTGGGCTTGGACGCCCGGTGATCGATATCGACAAGATGGCGAGCCTCATGAGCGTTGCAGCCGGCTGCTGCTGCAACGTCTGGTTGATGATGCGGCTGGCGACGGTCTGGAGATCAAGGCTGCCTTTGAAATCGAGTGGGTCGTTTCGGCGGGCGATGGCGATGATTTCGTCTCCGCGGCGGTCGGTCCGGCGTACGGGATGACCCGGCTGATTGGTGTATCGGACTACGCACGTGACCTCATTGACGCACTGAGCGCGGAGGGCATCAGGGTCGAGCAATTCCATCCCGAGTATGCCGTCGGGCAGCTCGAACTGTCCGTCGCGGCTGAGTCCCCGGCCGACGCCGCCGACACCGCTGTGCTGGTACGCAGCACAATCCGAGCTGTCGGCCGGCGGTACAACTACCGCACCTCCTTCTCTCCCAAGGTTGAGGCCGAGGGCGTTGGCAACGGCGGTCACCTACACCTCAGTGTGTGGCGCGACGGTGAGAACCTCATGGCGAGCGGGAAGGGGCGCTACGGGCTGGCCCCGGTAGGGGAGGCGTTTGGCGCTGGCATCCTGAACCGGCTGCCTGCACTCTTGGCCCTAGGGGCGCCATCGGTGGCGTCGTATCTGCGGTTGGTGCCATCACACTGGGCCGGGGTGTACGCCTGTTGGGGTCTGGAGAACCGGGAGGCCGCGCTGCGCATGATCACCGGGTCGGCGGGTAGCAGTGACTGGGCGGCCAATCTCGAGGTGAAGTGCCTGGACCTGACGGCCAATCCCTACCTGCTGCTGGCTGGCCTGCTGGCTGCCGGCTTGGATGGAGTCTCTGGTGGGAAGCGACTGCCGGAGCCTGTCGAGATCGATCCGGCGGCGCTGGCACCGGAGGAGCTGAAGCGACGCGGCATTCGGCGGCTGCCGACGACCTTGCGGGAGTCCACCGATGCGCTTGCCGCCGACCCGGTGCTGCGCGATGCGTTTGGGTCGGCGCTTCTCGACTCGGTGCTCGCCGTCCGCGAGTCGGAAATCGGGCTGTTCGCCGAGGCCTCAGCTGAGGAGGTCGTCAGGGCCTTTCGGTGGACGCACTGAGCGCTGAGCAGGCTTTGATCTTGTCGACCTGCTCCCAGGCTTTGGGAGCGCTCCATCACCGGCTCCCACCTTGGGGCTGCTCACAGCTGCTCCCGGCTTTTTGAGGCTGGCGCCGTCCTCGCCAGCGTCAAGGCCACGCCCTGCGGCTGGCCTACGGCCAGCCTTGACGCCGGCTGCGGGCGACGCCGGATAGGCAGCCGCCGGGAGCAGGTCCGAGGACAAGACCAACAGAATCCGGGAGGGGAATGTCGGTGGAGGGGTTTGGCGTGGGGCTAGTTGGGCGGTCGGGTGCAGGTTGGGATCCAGGTTTCCCTTATTTTATTGAAGGAACTGCTTGTTATCGAATGTATCTTCGAATAGAATTGACATATGGGACTCGGGGATCCAACCACAGCCGAGCGTGCAGAACGCTCAGCGTTGGATGTGGCGCTGGAGACCCTCGACAACGCACTCACCGGTCTGATCGACACCGTTGAATCTGGCGGTCTGGAACACCTCACTGCAGCAGAGAAGATCAGCTTCTGGCAGCAGTTCGAAACCTTCCGGAACCGGCTCCCGCTGATCGACCACAGCCTGATCGCCGGTGCCGAAGCCAGCGATCTGGCCGCAGAGTACAACTTCACCAACCTCACTCGGTTTCTGATGCGGATGTTTCTGCTGTCCCACGGTGAAGCTGCGGCCCGGGTCCGGGCTGCTGCCGCGGTCGGACCTCGCAGCTCGATGTTGGGGGAGCGGTTGCAGCCGTTGCTGCCCAAGCTGGCTGCTGTGCAACGCCACGGTGCGGTGACAGTCGAGCAGGTGCAGATTGTGGAACGGGCCATGCACAAACTGTCCCGAATTGGGTTGAACCCAGCCGAGGTGGAGACTGCCGAGAAGCTGCTCACCGACTATGCACCGGTCTTGGGGCCTGCCGATCTGCACCGATACGCGCTACGGGTTGTCGATGCTGCCGACCCCGACGGCCCGGAACCGGTTGATGACCAACTGCAACAAGACCGCCGCTACCTGGACCTGAAACAGCGCCGCGACGGCATGTGGCACCTGCAAGGCCGGCTCACCTCAACAGTCGGTGCCCAACTGAACGCGATCCTGGACCCCTTGGCTAGGCACCGCACCTCCAGCATTGAAGACGAAGACGGCAACACCACCCAGATACCGGATGACCGACCCTTTGGGCAACGGCTGCACGATGGGCTTGATGAAGCCAGCGCTCGGCTGCTCAAGACGAAGGACCAGCCGCTGGTTGGTGGCATCCCAGCCTCGGTGATCATCACCGTGCAACTGGAGGATCTGCTGAGCAAAGCCGGATTGGCCGAAACCAACGACGGAACCATACTGACCTGCGAGCAGTTGCTGCGGATCGCTGACGAGGCTGAAATCTGGCCCACCATCGTCAACCGCAACAACGTCCCCCTAGCCTTAGGCAGAACCCAACGGCTCGCCTCAAGAGGCCAAACCATGGCCCTCATCGCCCGAGACGCCGGATGTTCATTTCCCGGCTGCACGCATCCCCCCAGCTACTGCGACCGGCACCACATCAAAGACTGGATTCTCGGCGGAGCAACCGACCTAGACAATCTCACCCTGCT
>DATEWO010000074.1:0-4843 GCA_035257925.1 Propionibacteriaceae bacterium
GATGTGGCGACCGCGAGCCTGTGGTTGCCACACCAAGATCCAGACCAAAGCAACAACGGCCAACAACTCGAGGAACATAACCAGCCCCATCAACAGGGGACCGCTGTATTCAGCATGTCTGCTAGCGGCCTGTCGGGCATCGCCGATCGTCACGGCTCCAGCCACTGCCACCGCAAGCGTGGCCAAACCCGGAAGTGCCGCAACGGCCCTGGTCCTCCATCGCCACCGAAGCCCTACAACGAGCGTGAGCCAGGCCACCCCGAGCAACGCCATCGCGACCAGGTTCAGCCCAGACGTCCACGGCACTACCAAGGCGACATCCCCGTCCATGGCCTGCTTACACGCAGGAGAGAATTTGCGCCCGACCTCAACGTAGTAGTTGATGACGCTGCCCCTCAGCATGCTCCCCCGGCACGGCAGCCAGTACAGGTAGGTCGACCAACCTGTGGCAGCGGCCGCGACCAGCATCAGGGCCGCCGCCAGCAACCACGGCCAACGCTGTTCCCTCACGCTCAGACCGTAGTGATTTGTCGGAACTCGTGTGAGTCAATAGCCAATTTCACTGATGACGGTTCGGACGCACCTGCTTGCCGGCGTGATCTGGCGCGCCGGGAACTGCACCCAACGCAGGCCAGTTCGGGGACCTTGTGAAGTTCCTCGGTGCGCGCACCTCCGACCTCTTCCTGCGGGCGCCGGCGCCAAATTGGCGCGCAAGGTGCAGGGCGTGGCTGCTTGGCTCGGCCCGCGCTACCGCCTTGAGAGCGCGAAATCGGGCCTCTTTCGATGGCTTTCGAGATCTCTCGATATCGGCTGAAATCGGCTGAAATCTGCTGTGACTAGGGCATACGTTCGTAACGACGGTCGTTGGTAGCTTGTCCTTACTCCCGCGCCCGTTTGCAGGAGTGTGCGTCCTCCACGCGCCCTCAATCCGAGGCTTGATGCACAAGACAACACGTTCAGCACACTAGCCGCAACATCCGACACCTGGTTATGCGTTCGGGACGGAGCCCCTCCAGCCGGTTCTCCATGCTGTTCGGCCGATCTTGATAGGGCTCGACCACGATGTCTCAGTTCTGCTGGTGTCATGGCTGTCGGCGCCGGGAACAGGCTCTCACCAGGCGTAGGCCTCCGGAGCCTCGCCGCCCGGGCCGGGCCAGATCTCGTCGAGCCCGCGTAGCGCCTCCTCGGCCAAAGTGATCGCTGGTGCTCGGAGGCTCCGGGTCAGCTGATCTGCGGTACGTGGGCCGACGATGGTTGCCGTGACCGCCGGTTGATGCAGCAGCCAAGCCCAGCGCGACGTCGGCCGGCGTCTCACTGAGCTCGCGACACAGCTCGTCGTAGGCCTCCAACTGCGGTCGGAGCCGCTGGATCCGCTGCCGCATTCGGTCATCGGCACGACGGCCCTGGCTGGCCTTCTGCAGCGCACCCCCGAGCAGGCCGCCGCCCAGCGGACTGTACGGAACGAGTCCCAGACCGAAGTGCCGCAGCGCAGGAATGACCTCCAACTCGATGGTGCGGGCGGAGAGGTTGTAGAGGCTCTGCTCCGACACCAGGCCCATGAAGTGGCGGGAGGCGGCAACGCCCTGCGCGGTGGCGATCTGCCAGCCGGCGAAGTTGCTGCTGCCGAGGTAGATCACCTTGCCGGCAGTCACCAGCTGCTCCATCGCCTGCCAGATCTCCTCCCAAGGCGTGCTTCGGTCGACATGATGCATCTGGTACAGGTCGATGTGGTCGGTCCTCAGCCGACGAAGGCTGTCCTCGCAGGCCTTGCGAATGTGGTATGCCGAGAGGCCACGATCGTTTGGTCCAGTGCCCATCGGCTGGTACAGCTTGGTCGCCAGAACGATCTTGTCGCGACGGCCGGCATCTTGGGCCAGCCAGCGGCCGATGTGCTCCTCGGAGATCCCGTAACCCTGTTTGATGTCAGGCGACTGCGGGCCGCCGTATACGTCGGCGGTGTCGACGAAGTTGATGCCGGCGTCCGCCGCGGCGTCCAGCACGGCGAGGCTCTCCGCCTCGCTCGTCTCCATGCCGAAGTTCATGGTGCCCAGCCCGATCCGGCTGACCTTCAGGCCGGTACGGCCGAGATAGCTGTAATTCAATGCGGTCCTTGTCTTCACGGCGCGCCTGCTACTCGAAGCTGACTGCTGTTCGACCCAAACACAGCCCCACGTGTCCGTGGGAGGCTCTGCCGTAAGGGGTACTGGCAGGGACTCCCACGCTCCGCGTATGGCGATCTAGCGTCGGGATCGAACGTCAGCTCGGACGCGCAGGCGTGCTCAGTCTCAGCGAAGGAGTCGACAGCCATGGAGTACGTACGCCTAGGACACAGCGGTCTGAAGGTCAGCCGGATCGCGTTGGGGTGCATGAGCTACGGCGACCCGACCCGCGGGCTGCACTCCTGGACCCTGGACGAGGAGGCCTCCCAGCCGTTCTTCCAGCAAGCCGTGGAGCTGGGCATCACGTTCTGGGACACCGCGAACGTCTACCAGGCGGGCAGCTCAGAGGAGTTCGTCGGCCGGGCGATCAAAACCTACGCCCGCCGGGAGGAGATCGTGGTAGCCACGAAGGTCTCCGGGAAGATGCACGACGGCCCCGGCGGCTCCGGCCTGTCCCGAGTGGCGATCATGGAGCAGGTCGACGCCTCGCTGCGACGCCTCGACAACGACTACATCGACCTGTATCTAATCCACCGCTTCGACCCCGACACCGAGGTCGAGGAGACGATGGAAGCGCTGCACGACGTCGTCAAGGCCGGCAAGGTCCGCTATCTCGGCGCGTCGTCGATGAACGCCTGGCAGTTCGCCAAGATGCAGCACGCCGCCGACCTCGGTGGCTGGACGCGGTTCGTCGCGATGCAAGACCAATACAACCTGATCAAGCGTGAGGAGGAACGGGAGATGCTGCCGATGTGCGCCGACATGGGTGTCGGCTGCGTCCCGTACTCTCCGCAGGGAAAGGGCCGACTCACCCGCCCCTGGGGCACCCAGACCGATCGGTCGGCGGTCGATGTGGTGGCGAAGTCGTTCGACCTGGGCGTCGATCGCCCGGTCGTCGACGCGGTCCAACGCGTTGCCGAGTCGCGGGGTATCCCGATGTCCCAGGTCGCGTTGGCCTGGCTGCTGACCAAGCCCGTCGTGTCGGCCCCGATCGTCGGGGCCACCAAGCCGCATCACCTTGCCGACGCAGCGGCCGCCGTCGAAGTCACCTTGACCGATGACGAGATCCGGCAGCTCGAGGAGCCGTACACACCGCAGGCTCCCTACTGGTGGTGAACCCGCACCGCCTCGCACCACACCCACCTCAACACAGGAGATATTGATCATGGAGAAGCGCACCCTCGGCCGCGACCTAGAGGTTTCCGCGATCGGGTTGGGTTGTATGAGTATGACCGGCGGTTACAGCGACCGACCCGAGCGGACTGAGATGCTCGACCTCATCCGGACCGCCGTTGACCTCGGCGTGACGTTCTTCGACACCGCCGAGATTTACGGACCCTACGTCAACGAGGAGCTCGTTGGCGAAGCACTGGCGCCGGTCAAGGACCGGGTAGTGATCGCCACCAAATTCGGCTGGGATATCGATCCGGTCGAGCGGAAGCCTCGCGGCGCGGTGACCAGCGATCCAGCGGTGATCAGACAGGCCGTCGAGGGTTCGCTGCAGCGGCTCGGGGTCGAGGCGATCGATCTCTACTACCAACATCGGGTCGACCCGGCCGTTCCGATCGAGGAGGGCGCCGGCGCGGTCAAGGAGCTCATCGACGCCGGTAAAGTGAAGCACTTCGGCATGTCCGAGGCCGCCGCCGGTACCATCCGCCGCGCGCATGCCGTCCAGCCGGTGACCGCGGTGCAGAGCGAGTACTCGCTGTGGTGGCGCCGACCCGAGGAGGAGGTGCTGGCCACCTGCGAGGAGCTCGGCATCGGCTTCGTCCCCTACAGCCCCCTCGGCAAGGGATTTCTGACCGGTACGGTCACGGCCACGACGAGCTTCGACGCCGGAAACGACATCCGCTCGACGATCCCGCGGTTCGCACCCGATGCGATGCAGAACAACCAAGCCGTCGTCGATCTCCTCACCAGCATCGCCGAGCGTAAAGGGGCCACTCCGGGGCAGATCGCGTTGGCGTGGCTGCTGGCGCAGAAACCGTGGATCGTACCGATTCCCGGGACCCGCAAGCTGCACCGACTCCAGGAGAACATCGGCGCCGCCGATGTGGCGCTCACCGCCGACGACCTCTCCGAGATCACCCATGCCGCCGATGCGATCCACATCGAAGGTGGCCGCTACAGCGAAGCCGCCGAACAGATGACCAACCTGTAGACCCCAATCCCCGTCCCGCATGTCCCAGTGGGCCGGCCGGCAACGCACACCCGGACGCCGGTGGCCTACGGAGCCGAGTCATCCTCGACGTCTCCTTGTCCCCCTAGTCCGACGCTCTGGTCGGCGTCGTCGGCGGTCGCCGAGGTCGCCGGCAGCAGGTGGTGGACTTTCGGGCTGCCGACGACGTAGGCGAAGGCGGCATCCTCGATGGCCTTATCCTCGGCGGTGAGCCGGCCCTCGTGCTGACGCTGATGCTCCTGCCAGCTGGGCACTTCGAACTGTTCGACGTACAGGTGAGGGTCCTCACCGACCCGGTAGAGGTCCCAGCGGGTCGAACCCGACCGAAGCCTGGACCGCCGCATCGACCGCATAGCGTCGAGAAACGCGAGCCGGTGATCATCGTCGACCTGGTACTGGATGGAGACCACCACCGGCCCGCTGCCGGACTCCGGATCGACCTGCAGCCGTGGCGTGTCCCAGTACGCCAGTGGGGAGCGGTCGAGGCCCTGACTGTCCGGCACCC
>DATEWO010000075.1:0-11722 GCA_035257925.1 Propionibacteriaceae bacterium
ACTGCCACAGACATCGCAGTAGCCATCGACGATGGTGCCGGGACAACCCGGCTGTGTGCAGCGCGCTCCAGAGAGGTCGGGCGTCATTGTCTTCTGGCCGTTTCCCGGACCGGGGGCGTCAGCGGATGTGCTGACGGGCCCAGGGCTGCCGCAGACATCGCAGTAGCCGTCGACGATAGTGCCGGGACAACCCGGCTGGTTGCACCGTGTCATTCAACCGCCCTGTTCAATTGGTCTCCGACGATGTCGCTGGATGCACCGCATGCGGTGCCGGGGTCGTCTGCAGATAGGTCTGGTAGACGGTGACCAGCTGCTTGGCTAGCACCATCCGGCTGGGCCTGTCATCCAACGCGTTCCGGGCCAGCTGATACGCCTGCGCAACATCGGGAACCTCCGCGACGCCGGTCGCGATCGCCTTGGCCCGATACGCCTCAAGTCGGCTGCCCAGCTCCTCGTGATCTTCCAGCGCCTTCGCGTAGGCCGTCTGCGCGATGGTCATCGCCCGAGAAACCTGGTCAAGGCGACGCAGGTAGTCCTCCAGCTCATCGCGCGTGTTGGGCATTTCACCAAGGGCCGCCGTGTCAGGCACCGCGTAGCGCGGTGCTGGGTCGACGCGGCGTATGCACTCTTCGACGATATTGTGCAGCGCAGCCTCCCGGGCGCCGAGATCGGCGCGTTGTTCACGGGCTCGTTGCACCAGAGCTGCCGCGTCGCGCCGGCGCGCCCCACCAACGATCAGATCACGTTCGAAGGTGGATGCGTCGATCTCCAATGGTCCCAGCAGACCCGCAACGTCACCGCCCCGGCCAGCCTTGTCAGCGAGCTCCTTCAGTCTGCGTGCCAGTCGGGACTGCTCAAGCGCCGCCTGCTGCTGAGCGGCGCCCGCCGGCTCCAGGTCGATCTGTTCGCGAATACGTTCCATCTGCGCGCGCAGCTGTCGGATCCGTTCGGTGATCTCCATCCCCGACGGATCGAGACCGAGCTTCACGCGGAGCTGTGACAGCAAAGCATCAGACAGCCGGCACGCCTCGGGCAGCGAGACCGAGAGCCCTGAGGCGGTACTGGCATCCAACCGTCCCCAGATCAGCGTTGACAGGCGCGTCAGCTCGGTGATTCCTACCCGCCCGGAGTTCCAGGTAGCGAGCAGTAATTCGTACCGATCGGACACGGCCTTCCACAACGCCATGGATAAAAGGATGTCGCCGGTGGCGGCTGACCCGCTCGCTGCTTGCAGCGCGGCCTTGTCCAGTTCGTCCAACTCGCGACGTCGCGCGTCCCGCCAGCGGCCGAGCTCGCCGACATAGACCTCCGCCGCTCGTGGGTCAAGAGCCGAGCCCATCTGCCCCGGTGCGACCGGAGCGGTCACCTGTCCGGCAGGTGTGGTCACGCTCATCACGTCCTGCCGTAAACCGCTCTGGGCGGTGACGGTGCCGGGCCGAGAGCGTCCCTCAGCCATTTGTTGTAGATCCTGGTCCACTCCCCATCGGTACGCATCTGGTCCAACAAAGCGTTGACGAAGCGTACGAAGTCCACGTCGTCTTCGTTGAAGCCGAGTCCGTATGGCTCAGCCGTGAACGCCTTCTGCTTCGGTACCACCGCATACGGGTCCTGCGCAGCGAGGCCGGCGAGCACGGTGTCGTCGCCAGTGATGGCCGCCACTTCACCTTGCTGGAAGAGTGCGAGGCAACCCGTATGGTTGTCAGCTCCGACCGGTATCGCCTTGGGGGCTTCCTTGATCAGGTTGTCCATGCTGGAGGTACCTTTCGGCGCACACACCTTGTCGCCGTCGAGGTCCTTGATCGAGTTGGCCTTCGACCCCTTCCGGACCAAGATCTTCTGACCCGAGCGGTAGTACTCGGTGGAGAAGGCAATCTGCTTCCAGCGATCACAGTTGATCGTCATGTTCCGGGCGACGATGTCGACCTCGCCCTCCTCGAGCGCGGGAATCCGCTGAGCTGCGGTGATGACCTTGAGCTGATAGCGGTCCTTGTCACCAAAGATCGCTTCGGCAACGGCTTTGACCATGTCAATGTCAAAACCTTCGATCTTGCCGGTGAGCGGGTTGCGCGACCCGAGTAGGTAGGTGTCGGCCGAAACCCCGGCGACCAGCCGGCCGCGCTTCTGGATTTTAGCCATAGTGGATCCCTGCGGCAGAGTCTCCGGCGTCGGCTGGAGGCCGCTGGGCTGGTACGAGGCGAGCGGGTTGGCACACTTGCTTGGCTTGGATGCCGAGGTACTTGTCGTCGGCGGCGGGGAGGGGCTTGCTGCTGGCAGCGGTGTCGGGGTGTAGCTGAACAACGTGCACGCAGAGAGCGCGGTCACCGCCGCGACAGCTGCCAGGGCCCGCAGCGGCGTACGCCAGATACGGCTCATCGGTATTCCTTCAGTCGAGCGCCAATGCCCCAACGGCCGAGGAGCGCAGCCGCCAACCCGCCGAGTAAGGCGAGGACGGCGGCCACGACCATAAGTGGCCGTACGGCTGCCAACGAGCTCGATGTGTCTTGGCTGACGCCGTCGAGGTAGCCGGCGAGATTACTGTCGAACGTCCCGAAAACGGTGTTGGACGACTTTTTGCCGGAACCTGTGGCCAGGGACACTGCCCTTTCCCAGCTGCCACCGTCGTCGAGGGTGCGGATCTCAGTATGGACATCGGTGTAGGCCTGCCATTGATTCACCAGCTCCGGCCGGTCGGTGAGGCGCTGGAGATTGCCCGCTACCGAGTCAGCCGAGGACTTCCACGCGGTCTCGAAGGCCTGCCCGGATCCCCGTGCAATCAATGTCAAGCTCTCATTGGACTTCGCGTTGTTGGCATCGATACGGGCATCTGCGGCTGTATTCACCGCGGCAAAGCTGCCGTTCGAGATCGAATTGAGCGTGCTGCTCAGCTGTTGCGCTGCGATCAAGGCTCCGACCGTGATGGCAAGCAGCACGATCGCACTTGCCAGCATCCCAACGTTGATGGTCCGCCTGAACCGGCGGGCCAGCCATACCTGACCGACGATGACACCGACCAGGGCAAGTAGGGAGATAACTGGGAAGATGTAGAGGTATCCGGCGCGTGGGTCCATCTGGTCCGACGCTCTGGTCGCATTTGAGCTGACGAGGTTGTCCAGGATCGGAATTGCCGTGCTCCGCAGCTCAGCGCTTGCGTTGCGCAGGTACTGGGCGCCGACGGGAAGGCCCAGGCGGTTGTTCGCGCGCGCCTGCTCGATCGCGGCGGCGTAGCTGACGACCTGCTGATTGAGGGCCGACAGCGCTGCAGCGTCCGCTGGCTGTGCTTGCGAGGATTCAACGATGAGTGAACTCGTGCTGCTCAGCGCCTGGTCATACAGAGCGCGTTGTGCGGGCGGCTCCAGTCCCCCAACCAGGAATGCGTTAGTGGCGGTGGCATCAGCGCTGAGCAGATTGGATTGGATTTTTTGGACCCGGATGAGTTGCGCGGTGTCCGCTTGGGCACGGCTCAACGAGGAGGCCAGATAGGAGAAGGTCAGGGCGCCCAGCAGAGCGATAACGACGCCGGCGACGACGACGCCGAGGCTGAGCAGTCGGAGCCGCCGCGGCGTATCCATGGTCTTGACGGCCGGAGCCGGAGCCGCGGCGCTCGGGGTGGCTGGGCCGGGCTGTGCAGGCATCGTCGCCGGGGGCGCGGTCGCCGGAGCAGTCGTCGTTGTGGGGGCGGTACCGGGTGGTGGGGCGACCCCGGTTGCACCGCCCGGATGGCTGACCTGACTCACTGGTGTGCTCCTTGGGTCTCGGAACCATCCCCGGTTGGTTGCTCGGCGTCTGCTTCGTTTGTCATTGGTGGGCTGGCCTGCTGCTCCGGGATGACGGGTAGCGCCTCGTCCTTTCCAGCCGCATCGTCAAAATCCTCAGGGACCAGCTTTCGTAGCTGTTCGACGGTCGGCTCAGTCACGTCACGAAGCCGCCATGCATGCTTGCCGATCGCCGCCTCCAACATATTGCGCGCAAATCGCCCGTTGCCGAACATAGGACCACGCGGTGTCAGGGCAAGGATGGCAGTAAAGCGTCTTACGCATGCGTCATCGAGGTCATAGTCCGCTGCTTTAGCCATCTCCGTGAGAATGCTCACCAGTTCCTCATCGGTGTAGTCGGCGAACTCGATCGTGGTACGAAAGCGACTCGCCAGCCCTGGGTTCTGGGCAATGAAGATCGCCATCGGATCGGGATAGCCGGCAACGATCAAGACCAGGTCGTCGCGACGGTCCTCCATCTCCTTGACCAAGGTGTCGACGGACTCTTGGCCGTACTGGTCGCCGGCCAGGCTATACGCCTCATCGATGAAGAGGACTCCGCCAGCTGCGGAGGCCACGACCTCGGCCGTCTTCATTGCCGTCTGGCCCAGATAGCCGGCGACCAGCTCCGAGCGGTCAACCTCGATTAGCTGGCCTTTCGACAGCAGTCCAAGCGCCCGATAGATTCCGCCGACCAACCGTGCGACGGTTGTCTTGCCAGTGCCTGGATTGCCCACGAAGACCAGATGCCGGGTGATCGTCGGAGACTTCAAGCCCGCCTTGCCGCGCAGCGTCTCCACCCGAAGCACTGCCACTTGCCGGTGGATCTCGGCTTTGACCTCCGTAAGGCCGATGAGCGCGTCGAGCTCGGCTAGCAACTCTGCGAGTGACTTGGGCTCGGGCTCAGCCTCAGGCTCAATGTGCGCTGAGCTTGTCGAAGCGCCTCCTTGTTGCCCTTCGACAGGCTCAGGGCGCATGTTGCCGGGCTCAGGATGCATATTGGCGGGCTCAGGGGGGAAGCGGGAATGCTCAGGGCTCATAGGTAAGCCGCCTGGTATGTCCAGTGAGCTCACGTCGAGCAGGCTCTCATCGAGCGCCCGGAGCATGTCTAAGATTTCTGGCTGGCTTGTCGGAACCCTCGGTGCGGTCAGGACCCCAAGCTGAGCTGCCGCCGCGACAGCGGCATTGCCGGCAGTCCGCGGGTTTGGTACGCCGAGGGTCTGTGCGGCGCGGCAGACCTCGGCTAAAGCTTCGGCGTAGCTGGCCGCATGCGATGACCCATTAACAACGAGTTGGCCCAGTAGCGCAGTGGGCGCGGCCCGCCAGCGCCGGCCACGGTGGGCGGCATCGAAGAAGGCCTGCGGGTCTTGGTGGCGAGTCTGCTTGCACCAGTCGCGATACGCCTGCTCTGCGGATTCGGCAACGGCTGCAGCCAGCGCCTCGCCTTCGCGTACTGCCACGTCAGGCTCGAGGCCGGCTGCAACGGCTGCGCTGCGGACCCCATCCAGGGCGGCAGCAAGGGTGCGGGTCGCGGGCGCCGTCACGGGAGGTCCAAGGTGCTGCGCGGAGCCTCCGGCGCAGGCTGGTCGCCGATGTTGAGCGCTCCGCCGGTCGAGGCGTGACCGAACTTCTCCTGCAGGAAGCGGCCATGCACGATGAGCGCGTCCGCGTCCACCCGGACAACCGCGTCAAAGATCTTGTCCATCGTGGTGCTCAGCAGGTCCAGCTGGTCGATCAACAACATCAGTGAGGTCTTGCCGTTCTCGATCGGGCGGGAGTCGGCCCACTGTCGCGGCAGCCGGGTATACGCGCCGACCGCTTCGGGCAGGTAGTCGGTAGCCGTTGCCATGACTGAATACGCATCCGGGCTGCCCAGCCCGAGGTTACGCAGTCTGGGCATGGTCTCGCGTACGGTCTGGGCAACCCGGCGGACCCTGGACTGAACCGGCGCCGGCACCACGCCGCCTTCGACCATGTCCTCCACGCGATCCAGTGCTTGCATGATGTCGGATTCGGTCGGTGCCGCAGGCGGGGGCGGGATCGACGGCTCGGGAGGTCGCGGACGCCGCCCTGTGAGGGCTGCAATCCACTCCTTGAATCCCATCAGACACAGTCAATGGTCGAGATGCTCGACTCGAGGTCAGCGCAGCCCGCCACGGGTAGCACCACTCTCGAGGTCCAAGGCACCCGACGCTAGTTGCTGATCTTGGCGCTGCACCCGATCAAGGTATTCCCGGGACTTGACAACCTCGGTCTCCAGGGTGCCGATGGTTGCTGCCATGGTGTCCAGCGCCTGGAGCTTGAAGTTGTCGATGGAATCCATCGTTGCGTAGATGTTCTGGAATGCCGCCTGGAGCTGGGGGAGTCCGATCGTCGCCGAAGCCGCCTGCTGCTGGATCTGCGCAGAGGTGTCACGCATCATCTCCGACGTGCGCTGGATGATGTCGGAGGTGGTCGTGTTCAAGGCCGTGATCTGGTCGAGAACCAGTCTCTGATTTCCCAGTGCTTGCGCCACGATCACAGCTGTCCGGAGGGCGGAAATGGTTGTCGTCGAGGCTCGATCGACGCCTTTGATCAACTCAATGTTGTTCTTGATGATGATGTCGATGGCCAGATAGCTCTGAATTGATACGGCGAGCTGAGTCAGCAGATCTTGGTGCTTTTGACGAACGTAGAACAGTACGTCCTGGCTCAGCGCCTTCGCGCGCTCCGGGTCGGAGATCTCTAGCTGTGCAATGGTGGCAGCGAGCCGGGCGTCGAGCCGCTCAGCGACATAAATGTAGGCGTTCAGGCGGCCCATCGCTCCCCAGAGATTCTGCTTCTCCAGGTTGAGAGCGACATTGTCCTTGGTCAGCTCGTCCTGGCCATTGCGTAAAGCGTGCAGGATCCCGTTCAAGTGGCCCTGGGCGGACTCGTAGCGCCGGAAGTAATCGGTGATCTTGTCGCCGAAGGGGATCATTCCGAGAAACTTGCGCGTCCCAGTCGCCCGGCTGGGGTCCAGGTCCTCGACGGTGCGGCGAAGCTCAAGCAGCGTGTTGCCCACTTTGGACCCTTCAGCGATTCCACCCTCCTTGAGCGCGCGTACCGGAGTCTGCAATAGACGATTGGAGGTCTCCGCCGATCGGCGTATGTCAGCGTCCCCCATGGCACGAACGTTCGCTGCCTGCTGCGCGAACTCAGGTGAGCGCGTCTGAGCTGCCATCAAAGCGCTCAAAAAGCCGTCAACCTTGCCGTCGAGCTCCGGCACCAGCGCCGGATCCACCTGTGGAGCCATTGCAGGAGCCTGAGTGGCGACAACTGATGGCGGTGGAGCCGGTGCAGTAAGGGTCAAAGGCGTGCCCTCGGGCGGAGTAAGTGGCGCCGGGGCGCTTGTCGATGGTGCGGGGGCGGACGACGTGGGCTCGGTCATCGACTTCCTCTCTGGCGCTGGCTTCGTAGGTGTTGCGTTTTCGCAAGTTCGTCGCGCTTCAGGCTTTAAGGAGCAAATCTACTCGACGCTGGTTGCCCCAACGTGAGCTCAGAGAAAGCGATAGCGATCTGCGGGGGCGCGTCAGGCAACGGAGGTCTGCCGTTTTGACGGAAGACATTTGAACCAACTGTGGGTCCGCTGCGTACGACCTTCTGTGGAAGCGCTGACCCAAAGGGGCGGGTAGCAGGCGACCGCTGCTGCGTTGCGGGGGCAGCGCAGTGGACGTGCACGTACAACGGCGCCTAAAGGCGTCATGACCGGTTTGTACTTGCCACCCGTTCCCGGCGTCGGTTCGCGCTTTCAGTGCATTGGCCAGCAACGATTTCTCAGCGGAGAGAAAGCGATGTTCATGACCATCGGCGTTGCGAACACTGCAGTGTTCGAGCATCGGAAATCTCAAGTTCGTTGCCATTGCCGGATCATCGACGCGATCTTCGACACCGCGTCAGGCAGTCTCATGCGCGACGTCGACGGACGGCAGAACACCTACTTCCTGTCTGGCGCGGGTTCGCTGAATTGCGGGCACAACGACCCAAACCTGCAGCCAGCCCTCACCGAATACCTGATACGTGACGGTCTAACACACGGCTGCGCCAGTACGGAACAACAGCGGTCCGCGCCGTAGAGGCTGCTGTAGAGACGGAGGCCAAGGTGCCAATCATTTCGACGCCACAGGGGTTCGACGCGGAGGATCTCTACGTCGATCTTGAGCCGACCTTCGGGCACCGGCTGTTCTTGAAATGTGAGGGCTTCAACTTCGCCGGGTCGATCAAGCTGAAGGCGGCGATCGAGATGGTGGAGGCTGCCGAGCGGGATGGAGTCTTGACGCCAAGGTCGGTCCTGGTGGAGTCCTCCTCTGGGAATCTGGGCGTTGCGCTGAGCATGATCGCGGCGAACAAGGGCTACGGGTTCTTGTGCGTCACCGACTCCCGCTGCAACTTGTCGACCAAACGATTGATGCAGGCCTTCGGCAGCCAGGTTCACGTCATCACCGAGCCGGACACTATCGGCGGCTTCCTCGGCGCACGGATCAACTACGTCCGTGCCTTGTGCGCTTCCGACGACCGCTACGTCTGGCTGAATCAGTATTGCAACCCGCAGAACTGGAAGGCGCACTACCGCAAGACGGCGCCGGCGATCGCCCAGCAGTTCCCACAACTGGACGTGCTGTTCGTCGGGGCCGGGACGTGCGGCACCTTGATGGGTTGTGCCCGCTACTTCCGGGACTGGCAACGGCCGGTCCGGGTGGTGGCAGTGGACAGCGTGGGCTCGGTAACTTTTGGTGGCCCGTCGGGACGCCGGATGATCCCCGGGCTGGGTACGAGCGTCAGACCGCCCATGCTCGATGAGTCCTACGTGGACGATGTGGTACGCGTCGAGGAGTCAGACACCATCCGTGCCTGCCATCGACTGGCAAACACCGGATTCCTGTTCGGCGGCTCCACGGGCACCGTGGTCAGTGGTGCGTTGGACTGGTTGAGCCTGCATGGCTGGCAAGGCCTCACTGCGGTGGCTATCGCCCCAGACCTCGGCGAGCGCTATCTCGACACTGTCTACCACGCCAACTGGGTACAGGACCTGTACGGGGACGACGTGCTCAGCGAGGACGTGATCAGCTCCGGTGAGCTGACCACTGCGTCGGAGTCCGCCTGACATGGTGCAGGAAGCTCTCGATGCGTTGACAATCGGTCTGCCTGAGTCGCCCACCAGACAGGTCAGCGGCGCTCGCCCAGAATCGAGCACCGAATGCGTCTTCGCCGAGGTACTGGCTGACGCCATGCAAGTCGAGCGGGTGTCGGTGGACAGTAACTTCTTCGATGACTTGGGCGCTGATTCGATGCTGATGGCCCGGTTTTGTGCCCGGGTGAGGAAGCGACCGGATCTGCCGGCGGTGTCGATCAAGGACATCTACCAACACCCGACGATCAGAAGCCTGGCCACGGCACTCGCGGACACCACGCCTATGCCTGTCGAGCGAGTTTTCGCCGACACACTCGCAGATGTCATGCAGGTCGAGCAGGTGTCGGTAGACAGCAACTTCTTCGATGACTTGGGGGCTGATTCGATGGTGATGGCCCGGTTCTGTGCCAGGGTGAGAAAGCGGCCAGACCTGCCAGCGGTATCGATCAAGGACATCTACCAGCACCCCACGATCAAAAGCCTGGCCACCGCACTGAGAGGCGACCCGCCTGTTGCTGTCGAGTCGCCGGCTCCGACCTCGGTCGAGGTACCGAAACGCGCGGGAACACCACAGGTTGTGCTCTGTGGGGCGCTGCAGCTCTTGATCTTCCTCACCTATTCCTATCTGGCTGCGCTGGTCATCGGTCAGGGCTATGAGTGGATCTCGGCGGGCGCCGGTGTGCTTGACATCTATCTTCGGTCAGTTGTTTCCGGCTGTGCGGTGTTTCTGTTCTTGTTCACCGTTCCGATCTTGGCGAAGTGGATCCTGATCGGTCGCTGGAAGCCCCGGCAGATCCGCATCTGGAGCCTGGCCTACGTCCGCTTCTGGGTTGTGAAGACGCTGGTGCGGCGGAACCCGATTGTGATGTTCACTGGTTCGCCGCTGTTCACCCTCTATCTGCGGGCGTTGGGCGCGAAGGTCGGGCGCGGCGTTGTCTTTTTTTCCACGCACGTGCCCATCTGCACCGATCTGCTCAGCATCGGCGATGGCACCGTGATTCGCAAAGACTCTTTCATCAACGGCTATCGAGCACACGCCGGGTTCATCCAGGTGGGCCCAATCACCATTGGGAAGAACGCGGTGATCAGCGAGGCCACCGTCATCGACATCGACACCTCGATGGGCGATGGGACTCAGCTGGGCCACACCTCCTCATTGCACTCAGGGCAGACTGTGCCTGACGGCCAACGCTGGCATGGAACCCCAGCGCGGCAGACCTCGACGGACAACTTCTTAACGGTCTTTCCGGCCCGCTGCGGCACCTTGCGGAGGGCCGCCTATGCCATCTGGCAACTGCTGACCCTGTTGCTGGTGTACCTGCCGGTGGGGATCGGCGGTGTCAGCTTGTTACTGGTCGCGGTCCCCAGGCTGAACGAGCTAGTGGCTGAGGGGGCCGGCGCCTTCACCAGCTGGACGTTCTACCGCGACGCCCTGGCTGTGTCCTTTGTGTTGTTCTTCGGCTCGATTCTCGCCGGCTTCGTCATCGTGACGACCGTCCCGCGCCTGCTCAACCTCGCCATCAGGCCCAATAAGGTCTACCGCCTGTACGGCTTCCACTACGGGATCCACCGGTGGATCGTGCGTTTGACCAACGCCAAGTTCTTGAGCAACCTCGTCGGCGACAGCTCGTGGATTGTGTACTACCTGCGCGGCATCGGGTACGACCTCGGAAAGATCGTCCAGACCGGGGCGAACTTCGGAGGCAACGTCAAGCATGAGAGCCCGTACTTGAGCTCCATCGGCAGCGGAACCATGGTCGCCGACGCGTTGTCGATGATGAACGCGGAGTACTCGACCACGACCTTCCGGCTGTCCCGGACCTCCATCGGAGAACGCAATTATCTCGGCAACGGCATCGCCTATCCGCCGCGAGGTAAGACGGGCGACAACTGCCTGCTCGCGACAAAGGTCATGGTGCCGATCAGCGGGAGGGTCTGGGAGAACGTCGGGCTGCTGGGGTCCCCGCCCTTCGAGATCCCGCGGTCGGTGGAGCGCGACAGCAGCTTCGATCCGCTGAAGCAGGGGGACGGCTTCCGCCGCCGTCTCGCCGCAAAGAACAGGCACAACTTCGTCACCATCTTGTGGTGCCTGTTCGTACGGTGGATGTTCGTCTTTCTGCTCACCGTGCTCATAGGCATCGCCGGTGATTTGTATGCCTCATTGGGTGCGGCAGTGATTGCGTTGGACCTGGTGCTCTCCAGTGTGTTTGGCGTCGCCTACTGGATCCTGGTTGACCGGATCGTGAGAGGGTTCAAGCCCTTGCCTGTGCTGTTCTGCTCGATCTATGAGCCCGCGATGTGGCGCCACGAACGGTACTGGAAGGTGCCCTCGACCGGGTATATCGCGGCCTTCGCCGGCACCCCGTTCATCAACATGATCTTGCGGGGACTGGGGGCGCGGGTCGGCCAGCGAGTTTTTAATGACGGCTGCGGTATCACCGAGCGGTCGCTTGTCAGCATCGGTGACGACTGCACGCTCAACGAGATGAGCGCCGTCCAATGCCACTCGCAGGAGGACGGCATCTTCAAATCGGACTACTCCACCCTGGGCTCCAACGTCACGCTTGCGACGGCCGCCCACGTCCACTACGGCGTGACGATCGGTGACGGCGCCGAGCTCACCACCGATTGCTTCCTGATGAAGGGCGAGCAGGTCCCGGCCGGCGCGCGGTGGGGCGGCAATCCAGCTAGCGAGTTGCCGGTCCCGGCCGCGTTGACGGTTCGTCAGGACCGCGACGAGAGCCGGCTTCTCGCCCCGGCGGCGTTCACTGTCAACCAAGACCGCGACGAGCGCCGGCTTCTCGCCCCGGCGGCGTTCACT
>DATEWO010000076.1:0-9132 GCA_035257925.1 Propionibacteriaceae bacterium
CTGCTTACGCCGCCGTCGCAAGGTAGGCGCTGCGAGCGTCGGGAATCGTGCGCCGCCGCACGGAGGAGGGAGGAGAGGCGTTCTTCCTCTGCGAGTGACGACGACGGCGGCGGCAGATTCCAAGCGCGATGCGCGAGCAGCGCACAAAAAGGACGAAGATACTGATCATGATTGAAGCGTGGGGCGAGCTCAATGTCCGGGAAACCTTCGCGGAGGCGGCGCGGGCTTTCACTGAGCTGGTGCAGCGGATCCCGGACGGTCGCTGGGACGGTCCCGGGCTGGGGGAGTGGGATCTGCGTTCTCTGGTCGGGCACACCTCGCGGTCGCTGATCACCGTGGAGACCTACCTTGGTCGACCTGCTGACAGCGAAGAGGTGCCCACCCCAGCGGCGTATTACGTGGCGATAGCGGAGACAGACCATGCCGCTGTCGCGGTCCGCGGCCGGGAAGCGGGCCAGGCTCTCGGCGAGAATCCCGCTCAGTTCGTTGATGAGCTGAGAAAGCGCGTGCTGGCACAAGTCGACGCTGCTGGCAATCCGCTGCTCCAGACAGCGGCCGGTGGCATGCACTTGGAGAGCTACCTCTCCACCCGCACTTTCGAGCTGGTGGTGCACAGCCTGGACATCGCGAGAGCCGTACCGGACATCGAACCGCCAGAGTTCAGCGACCAGTTGCTCAGCGAGGTCGCCAGGGTGGGCGCAACTGCGGCGGTGCTGCTAGGTCGTGGCGTGGAGCTGCTGCTCGCCCTCACCGGCCGTGCGACGACCAGCCCGGGTTTCAGCATGGTCTGACAACCTCCACCCTGGGTCTAAACTGGGCCGCTGCCAGTCAGAGGGTGCGCAAGCAGAAGGGTAGGCGCGGTGGCATCGACGAACGATCTGAAGAACGGCATGGTCTTGGACCTGGACGGACAGCTGTGGTCCGTGGTGTGGTTCCAGCACCACAAGCCGGGCAAAGGCAACACCGTGGTACGCACCAAGCTGAAGCATGTGCTGTCGGGCAAGGTCGTCGACAAGACCTTCAACGCCGACACCAAGGTCGACACAGCCAACGTCGACCGGCGCGATATGCAGTACCTCTACCACGACGGTTCCGGCTTCGTGTTCATGGACACCAGCACCTATGACCAGATGACCATTGCGGACGAGACTGTCGGGGACGCAAAGAATTACCTGCTCGAGGGACAGATCGCAACGGTGGCCATCCACGACGGCACGCCGCTCTACCTGGAACTGCCCGCCTCGGTCGAGCTGGTCGTCACCTACACCGAACCAGGCCTGCAAGGTGACCGCAGCACTGGCGGCACCAAGCCGGCAACAGTTGAGACGGGCTTGCAGATCCAGGTTCCGCTGTTCCTGACCACAGGTGAAAAGGTCAAGGTCGACACCCGGTCAGGCGAGTATCTCAGCCGCGTCGGTAGCTGATGGCTGGCCGTAGCTCGTCGCGCAGTAAGGCGCGCAAGCGGGCGCTGGACATTCTCTTCGAAGCTGAGCTTCGTGGCACAGACCCCGTGGCGACCCTGGAAGAGCGCACGGCTGCGGCTGATCCACCGATTCGCGACTACACAACAGAGCTGGTGCGCGGCGTAGCCGCTCATGCGAGCGAGATCGATGCCCGGATCAGCAGCTGCTTAGCCGCCGGCTGGAGTCTCGAGCGCATGCCTCGGGTTGATCGCAACGCCCTGCGGATCGCTGTGTTTGAAATCGACTATGGCGAAATGCCTGACTCGGTCGCGATCTCCGAAGCGGTCCAGCTCGTCTCCGAACTATCCACCGACGACTCGCCGGGATTCGTCAACGGCGTGCTGCGGGCCATCGCAACTTCGAGGGTTGGCTGAGCTTTCCACGCCGTCGATGTCGCATCCGATCTGCTAGCGCGGTGACCTAGAGCGGATGCGTGGGCTCCTGACGGCAGTGAACGACTGTCGTTTCCTAGGCTTTGCCTATGACCTACTTCCGAAGGTACGAGGCGCCGGCGTCTGGCTTTCGCTCAGTTGCCGGGCGTGATGAGGGGCTGCGTCGAATCGTGCTGGCGGCTGGTCAGCTTGGCGCTGGTGAGGGCGGGCCGCTGCACCTGCACCATGGCGAGGAGATCTTGCGCATCTTGTCGGGAGAGGTCGATGTGACGGTAGGCTCCGACACGCGGCGATGCTGCGCTGGAGACGTCGTCATCATCCCGACCGATACATCTCATGGATTCACCACGATCACGGAGACGACGATGGAGGTCGTGGCCGAACTCGACGCTGGCCAGGTCTTCCCGATTTCGGAGACAGATGGCGCCACCCGCTTGGTCGAGGTCTACCGCGCCGATTTGCCCTGGAGCCGACGCCCACCACCCGGCTTCGACTGGACATCGGACGAGGAAATGACGGATGTCCTTCGACGAGCTACTCCGCCGAAAGGCGCAGGATGATGATCTTGAAGCGCTCTCTGAGATACCTTTGTCTGCGAACGCTCAGCTGCCAAGGCTAGCCAGAATCGCCCGCTTGACTCCCAACATGTAGACGCCGTACGCCGCGGTGCCGCAGGCGCCGGCGATCCCGACGATGGATGCCACGAGCGGTGCGGCCATGGTCTGTGAGTTGATCAGCCAGAAGCCGAGCAAGGCCCATAACGCGACCCTGCCGGCGATGTAGAAATCGATGGTCCGGCGAAAGATGAGCCCGAGCGGGATGAAGTGCAAGCCGACCACTAACGCGATCGCCGGTGCGAGGTATGCGTAGCCGCCGTTCACGATCAGCAGCGCGCAGACAACGCCGATGATCACCCCTTCGGCGGCGAAAGTGACACCGAACCCTACCCGCAGGGCGCGGCCCCGGTGCTTCGCCTCTTCGCCGGACGGGAGGGGCAGCTGGTGCGCGGACCGGATCAGCTGGACACCGTTGATCACGAAGATCACCGCGAGGACGCCGAAGATCACGACAAGTGCGACGCCGCCGCTACTGGCAGACCGTACAGCGACCACGACGCCCACAGGAGAGTGAAGAACGCCATCAGGAACAGACCGATAGCCACGAACCGTGCCACCGGGCCAGTGGCGAGGCCGCTCTCAACCGGCGTCTCAGCCAATGCTCCTCCTCTGCGCCTACCGCTCGTCGATACTGCCGAGCACCGGCTTGAGGTCAACGATTGGCGTTCCGTCGATTGCCTCGAGGCTGCTGACGTGGAGGCGTACCCCATCAAGGCCCAGGACCCGTACCCGATGTAAGCCAATCGGATTGGGCCGGCTCGGTGCCCTGGTACTGAAGACACCAGCCTCAGGTCGGCTCAGGTCTCCACGCGGATGCACCCTCAAGACGTTGCGGTCGGCCTTATGCAACCAAGTTAGTAAGACGATCTCGTCGCCGGCGGAGATGCCGTCCAGGCCAGTTTTGACCTCTGGATCCAAGATCAGATAGGCGTCCGGCGCGCCTTCATCGCCCTGCCGCGGCGCGCCAGCGGTCGACGTGAGCGGACTCTCCACGCGTCCTATCGGGCGGACTGCGAAGTCGATCTCGGAATCGGCCATGCAAGGCACTCAATCACAGCTTTGCTGCCGTGGGCGGGCTGGGAGCTGCAGAATTTGCTTCATGTGCGCACCAGGGTCGGCGTGGTAGATGGCTGCTTCCAGCAGGGTTTGCAGCCGGCTCCACGGCACCGCGCCAAGCGATGGCGCGAGGTGGTGGTCTACCGAGGCTGCCTGTTCCACAGTTAAGTGGCGGGTGGCCCAATGTGTCTGGAAGCTGACGGTCGTTGGCAGATTCGGGCACAACACCACCAACGGACAACACCACGTCAATCCGGACAACACCTACGGACAGTCCGGGTAGCAGCCAGATTCGCTGATAGCCTCTGATGCGGTCTACCAACGCCACGTCCGGTCCCGCCAGGCACGAAAGGGCGGTCAGGTTTGCAGCCGATAGCGCGCCCGGAAGCCTCCGCGGCGTCTTCTCCGCCGGCGCTCCTGGTTCTTGAGGACGGCCGTACTTTCCACGGAAGGGCGTTCGGCGCTCTTGGTGAGACCTTTGGCGAGGCGGTCTTCGCGACCGGCATGTCCGGATATCAGGAAACCCTGACCGATCCCAGCTACCACCGCCAGGTGGTGGTAGCGACGGCGCCACACATCGGCAATACCGGGTGGAACGACGAGGACAACGAATCCAGCCGCATCTGGGTCGCTGGCTACGTGGTACGCGACGCCGCTCGGATCTCCTCCAATTGGCGGGCCCGACGAGACCTCGAATTTGAATTGCGCGCTCAGGGCATCGTCGGCATGCGTGAGGTCGACACGCGCGCCCTCACTCGCCACATCCGAGAGCAGGGCGCCATGCGGGTGGGGATCTCCAGCGTGGAAACCAATGCAGCAGCGCTTCTGGAACGCGTTCAGGCTCAACCCTCGATGGTGGGGGCTCATCTCGCCGATGAGGTGAGCACCCCTGAGCGTTACATCGTGAGGCCAGACGGTGAACCGCAATTCCGTGTGGCTGCAGTCGATCTCGGCATCAAGTCCATGACTCCGGCACGGATGGCCGAGCGCGGTCTGGAGGTTCACGTGGTCCCGTCGACGATCTCATTCGCCGACATCGATGCGCTGCAGCCGGACGGCGTGTTCTTCTCAAACGGCCCTGGCGACCCCGAGGCGGCTGACCAGCAGGTGGCGCTGCTCAGGGCGGTACTGGCGGCCCGCATCCCCTACTTCGGCATCTGCTTCGGCAATCAGCTGTTCGGTCGGGCGCTGGGCTTCGGCACCTTCAAGCTGGGGTACGGGCACCGAGGCATCAACCAGCCAGTGATGGATCTCACCACTCGCAAAGTCGAGGTCACTGCGCATAATCATGGGTTCGCGGTCGCCGCCGCGCCCAGGGAACGGCATGAGACGCCGTACGGCATCGCCGAAGTCAGCCACATCTGTCTCAACGATGACGTTGTCGAGGGCCTGCAGCTCACAGATCCGGACGGCAGGCTCCGGGCCTTTTCGGTGCAGTACCACCCAGAAGCCGCCGCCGGGCCTCACGATGCGAGCTACCTCTTTGATCGCTTCGTAGATCTGATGGCCCTTCGACAAGCTCAGGGCACATCAGCAATGCGCCCACAGGCTCAGGGGACATCAGCAATGCGCCCTGAGCCTGTCGAAGGGCGGGAGCTCTAATGCCACGGCGTACCGACATCGAATCGATCTTGGTCATCGGAAGCGGGCCGATTGTCATTGGGCAGGCGTGCGAGTTCGACTATTCCGGTACCCAGGCTTGCCGAGTGCTCCGGGATGAAGGCTTCCGGGTGATCTTGGTCAACTCCAACCCGGCGACGATCATGACTGATCCTGAGTTCGCTGATGCGACCTACATCGAGCCGATCACCCCAGAGTTCGTCGAGATGGTCATCGCGAAGGAGCGACCAGATGCCCTACTGGCCACACTCGGTGGCCAGACAGCGCTGAACACCGCAGTCGCCCTCCACGAGAACGGGGTTTTGGAGCGCTACGAGGTGGAGCTCATCGGTGCCTCGATCGAGGCCATCCAGCGCGGTGAGAACCGAGAGCAGTTCAAGGCGGTCGTCGAGGGACTGACCGGAATCTCAGGCGGTGCCGCAGAGGTGGCTCGCAGCCGCATCTGCCACTCGATCGAAGCCGTACTGGTCGCCGCTGACGATCTTGGTTACCCGCTCGTGGTGCGGCCCAGCTTCACCATGGGCGGAGTGGGCTCCGGCCTGGCCCACAACGAAGATGATCTTCGCCGGATTGCCGGCGCCGGACTGTCCGCCAGCCCCACCACCGAGGTGCTGATCGAGGAGTCGGTCTTGGGCTGGAAGGAATACGAGCTCGAGGTGATGCGCGACAAGGCCGACAACGTGGTGATCGTCTGCTCCATCGAGAATCTCGACCCGATGGGAGTACACACCGGCGACTCGATCACCGTGGCCCCCGCAATGACCCTGACCGACCGCGAATACCAGCGGATGCGCGACGTCGCGATCGGCATTATCCGGGCAGTTGGTGTAGATACCGGCGGCTGCAACATCCAGTTCGCGATCAACCCGGCCGATGGACGGATGATCGTGATCGAGATGAACCCGCGGGTATCGCGATCGTCGGCCTTGGCGTCGAAGGCAACCGGCTTCCCTATTGCCAAGATCGCCGCCAAGGTCGCGATCGGCTACACCCTCGATGAGATTCCGAATGACATCACCGAGCAGACACCGGCCAGCTTCGAGCCGACCCTGGACTACGTCGTGGTCAAGGTGCCGAGATTTGCCTTTGAGAAGTTTCCCCTGGCCGACTCCACGCTGACCACGCACATGAAGAGCGTCGGCGAGGCGATGGCTATCGGCCGGAACTTCACCGAAGCGCTGGGCAAGGCGCTGCGCAGCCTCGAAGACGCGCAGGCGCCGCTCCGTTTCACAGATGAACCCACTGAGTCGACAGCCGAACTGCTGGAAAAGGCGGCCCGGCCGCACGACGGCAGGCTCAACGTCGTCATGCAGGCCCTCCGTGCCGGTGCCACTGCGGAACAGGTGCACCAGGCGACCAAGATCGATCCTTGGTTCATCGACCAACTGGTGCTGCTGCTGGACATCGCTACCATGATCAAGTCCGCGCCGGAGCTCGATACGGAGCTGCTGCGGACTGCCAAGCGGCACGGCTTCTCAGACACCCAGATCGCGGCCCTACGGCACCTGAACGAGGACGTGGTGCGAGGAGTGCGCTGGGCGCTGGGCGTACGGCCGGTCTACAAGACGGTGGATACTTGTGCTGCTGAATTCGCAGCGCGCACTCCGTACCACTACAGCTGCTACGACCTGGAGACCGAGGTCGCGCCGCGACAGAAACCTGCGGTGTTGATCTTGGGCAGTGGACCGAACCGGATCGGTCAGGGCATCGAGTTCGACTACTCCTGCGTCCATGCGGCCATGTCGCTCTCCGCCGCTGGCTACGAGACGATCATGGTCAACTGCAACCCGGAGACTGTATCGACCGACTACGACACCGCTGATCGGCTGTACTTCGAGCCGCTGACACTGGAAGACGTATTGGAGGTGGTGCACGCCGAGCAGGCTGCCGGACCGGTAGCTGGCGTCATTGTGCAGCTCGGTGGGCAGACTCCGCTCCGACTCGCTCAGGCGCTCAAGGATGCAGGTGTTCGGATTGTCGGCACCAGCCCGGAGGCGATCCACCTCGCCGAGGAGCGCGGCGCGTTCGGCCGCGTCCTGGCCGATGCAAATCTGCCGGCTCCCAAACACGGACTGGCTCGTTCGTTTGCCGAAGCGAAGAGCATCGCCGACGAGATCGGCTATCCGGTGCTCGTCCGGCCGTCCTACGTGCTCGGCGGCCGCGGCATGGAGATCGTTTATGACGAGTCGACCCTGTCGGCATACATCGGGCGGGCCACCGAGGTCTCGCCAGCCCACCCGGTGTTAGTCGACCACTTCCTCGACGACGCGGTTGAGATCGACGTCGACGCCCTCTACGACGGCACGGACCTCTACCTCGGCGGCGTTATGGAGCACATCGAGGAAGCAGGCATCCACTCCGGTGATTCAGCGTGCGCGCTGCCACCGATCACTCTCGGTACTGAGGTGGTGGATCGGATCCGTTCCTCAACCGAGGCGATCGCTCGGGGTGTCGGCGTCTGCGGCTTGATCAACATCCAGTTCGCGATGGCCGGTGACACTCTGTTCGTCCTGGAGGCGAACCCGCGCGCCTCGCGTACCGTGCCTTTCGTTTCCAAGGCAACAGCGACCCCGCTGGCCAAAGCGGCCGCGCGCATCATGTTGGGTTCGACTGTGCAGCAATTGCGTGCCGAGGGGCTGCTACGAGCAACCGGCGACGGCACCACCGAGGACTCAGCGTCGCCCATCGCGGTCAAGGAGGCTGTGATGCCCTTCAACCGCTTCCGAACCGTGGAAGGGATTTCGGTCGACACAGTCCTCGGTCCGGAGATGAAGTCAACCGGCGAGGTGATGGGCATCGACCTCAGCTTCGGCACCGCCTTCGCCAAGAGCCAGGTTGCTGGTTTTGGACCGCTACCGACCAAGGGCACCGTCTTCATCTCGGTAGCCAACCGCGACAAGCGATTCGTGATCTTTCCCGTGAAGCGCCTCGCTGATCTTGGTTTTGAGATCCTGGCAACCGCAGGAACAGCATCGATGCTGCGCCGTCATGGCGTGGTGGTGACCACTGTCCGCAAGTTCAGCCAGGGCGCCGGACCGCATGGAGAGAAGACGATCGTGCAAGCCATCCTGGACGGCCAGGTGGACATGATCTTCAACACTCCGCACGGCCTGAGTCCGGACGGCCGCCCACGGTTCGACGGCTACGAGATTCGCACCGCAGCGGTGCTGCGCAACATCCCATGCGTTACCACGGTGCAGGGCCTCGCCGCCGCAGTGCAAGGCATCGAGTCGATCATTGCCGGCAACGTGGGAGTACGGTCCCTGCAGTCGTGGAGCAGCAGTGATGCCTCCTGAGCTGTCTGCAGCGTGATCATCGATCTCGGTTACCGCGGAGTGCTGCGGCCGGTGCTGTTCCGGGCGTACGGTGGCGACCCGGAGCGCGTCCATGACAAAACCCTGGCCGCGATTGCTCGGATCGGGTGGAGCCGGCCGGGACTCGCGGCCCTTGCCGCCCTCTGTGCCAGACACCGTACGCCGGCCACCGTCGCCGGCATCGACTTCCCAGGCCGGATTGGGCTCGCCGCAGGGATGGACAAGGACGGGGTGGGCATCAGGACTTGGGGCTCCCTCGGTTTCGGCTTCGTCGAGCTAGGCACTGTCACGGCGCAGCCGCAGCCCGGCAACGACAAGCCTCGACTGTTCCGGCTGCCTGAGAACCTCGCGATCATCAACCGGCTGGGCTTCAACAACCTCGGCGCCCCGGCCCTTGCCGAGCGGCTCGCAGCCGCCGGGGTAAGCCGTGGCAACCTGGCGGTGGGCGTCCCGCTCGGCATTTCTCTCGGCAAGACCAAGAAGGTCCCGCTGGATGAGGCAGCCGAGGATTATCTGGCCTCGATCCGTTGCGTTGCTCGATACGCGGATTATTTGGCCATCAACGTGTCAAGCCCAAACACGCCTGGACTGCGTTCCCTGCAAGATGCCGGGACCCTGGCTGACCTGATCTCGGCGATCGTGAACGAGGCATGGCGGCTGGCCGCCGGCC
>DATEWO010000077.1:0-3659 GCA_035257925.1 Propionibacteriaceae bacterium
GAGGTGCCCCGGGACCTGGACGCCTCGTTCCAGCCCACGATCGTCAAGAAGCGGCAGCGGCGGCTCACCGGAGTGGACCAGATCGTGCTCTCCCTGTCCGCCAGAGGGCTAACCACCGGAGAGATCTCGGCGCACTTGGCGGAGGTCTACGGCGCCTCGGTGTCGAAGGAGACGATCTCCAAGATCACCGACCAGGTGCTGGAGGAGATGGGCGCCTGGATGAACCGGCCGCTGGATGAGGTGTATCCGGTCATCTTCATCGACGCCATCGTGGTGAAGGTGCGTGACGGGCAGGTCCGCAACAAGCCGATCTATGTGGTGATCGGGGTCACCGTCAACGGGGAACGCGACATTTTGGGTCTGTGGCTCGGCGACGGCGGCGAGGGAGCGAAATTCTGGCTGCAGGTGCTGACCGAGCTGAAGAACCGCGGCGTGGCCGACGTGTGCATCGCAGTCTGCGACGGACTCAAAGGACTGCCAGACGCCATCAACAGCGTCTGGGAGCTGACCACGGTGCAGGCCTGCATCATCCACCTAATCCGAAACACGTTCCGCTATGCGTCCCGGAAGTGCTGGGATCAGATCGCCCACGACCTGCGGCCGGTCTACACCGCCGCCAACGAGGCCGAGGCCTGGGCCCGGTTTGAGGAGTTCGCCGAGAAGTGGGGCAAACCGTATCCGGCGATCAAGAGGCTGTGGCAGAACGCCTGGGCGGAGTTTGTGCCGTTCCTGGACTACGACGTGGAGATCCGCAAGATCATCTGCTCCACCAATGCGATCGAGTCGTTGAACGCCCGCTACCGGCGCGCCGTGCGAGTCCGCGGCCACTTCCCCAATGAGCAGGCCGCGCTGAAATGTCTCTACCTGACCACCCGGTCGCTGGACCCAACCGGTAAGGGCAGGGCACGATGGGCCACAAGGTGGTTGAGTCGGCCTGAGGCGCAGTGTCGGCATTGCTGCCGGTCTGTTTCCCCAGGCCGCTCGCCGAACCGGGCGTGCGCCTCTCGACGCACCCGGCTCTCCACGGTCAGCTGTTCGGAAGTGTCGGTTGCAGGTAGGGGTTGGGGATCTTCTCGCCACGGTATCGGTAACGGGTAACCGTCACCGAGGCCGGGTTGATCAAGATCACTCCGTCGGACCCGAGTGGGAGCCATGTCCCGCTGGGAGTGGTGAATCGGCGGCGGAATTGACGCCACCTCCAGCGGTGCCGTTTGCGCAGCCACCTGATGATCCGCCAGTTCACGAAGTAGCGGAGCTGATTCAAGGTGTGCTTGCAGACGGCGTGCCGGAAGTAGTTGGTCCAGCCGAGCAGGATCTGGTTGATCCTGGTGATCACCGCACCCATATTTGCCTGCGAGACCCGGTGGGTCAGGCTACGCACCTTCGCCTTCACGGACCGCATCGGTCGTTGGGCGATGAATGTATAGACGTACCACCTGTTCGTTCCTCGTTTGCGTTTCCACCGGATGTGGAAGCCGAGGAAGTCGAACCCATCCGACATGTGCACGATCCGGGTCTTGGCCGCTGACAGCCGAAGGCCGAGCGGCTGCAGCACATGCGTGATGTCCTCGTGCAGGGTTTCGACGTCGGCCCGGGTGCCGTGCACCAACACGACGAAATCGTCGGCATAGCGGACGATCCGCCAGGTTGGCAGCCCGAGTTGTCGACGTCGGTGACGCCGGTAGGTGGTGCCCATCTGCCCGTCCGGCCGCCACGGCGCCATCACGTGCTCATCAAGCACGCTGAGCGCGATGTTGGCCAGCAGCGGCGACAGGATGCCGCCCTGCGGGGTGCCAGTGTCGGACTCCTCCAGGTGGCCGGTCTCGGTCATGATCCCGGCCTTGAGGAAGGCCTTCACCAATCCCAGGACGCGCTTGTCCTTCACCCTGCCCCTGACCCGGTCCATCAACGCGATGTGATCGATCATGTCGAAACACGCCTCGATGTCGGCGTCCAGCACCCAGTGGTATCCCTGGGTGCCGAGGCGGTGGATGTCGGCCACCGCGTCATGGGCCCGCCGCTGTGGTCGGAACCCGTAGGAGACCGGCAAGAAGTCGGCCTCGAAGATCGGCTCCAACACCAGCTTCAGCGCCGCCTGGACCACCCGGTCCGCGATCGTGGGAATGCCGAGCTTGCGCAGCTTCCCCGACCCGCCCGGTTTGGGGATCATCCGCTGACGCACCGGCAACGGCCAGAACGTTCCCGTCTTCAGTTGGGCGCGGAGATCATCCAGGAACCCTGCGACACCAAGATCACCGGTGACGGTGGCGACGGTCCAGCCGTCCACGCCCGCCGTCATCGCGCCCTGGTTGCCCGCCACCCGGACGAACGCCATCATCAACGTCGCCGGGTCACACACGAGATTGAACAGGTCATCGAACCGGCGGCCCGGATCGGCCGCCGCCCAACAGTGCAGTTTGGTCTGCATCCCCGATACCCACTGGAACGAGCCCGGTTCGGGCCGCTCCAGCGTGGCGCCGCCATTCGGCGGCGCATCTTTCGGCATTACAGCACCCTCCCGCATCCAACCGCTGTCGCCCTTCCCCATGTGACCGGCTTTCCCGGCCTCGGAGTACTACGGCGACTCCGCCCCACCCAGGATCATCGGTCGACGGTGGACCTGTCCCGGCTACCGCGGCAGGTTGCCGTTGACGCTGGGACGATCATGGGCGGTTCCCGTGTTCACTGCTGTTCACTCGATCGAGGAGGAGCCTGACTCTGCCCCTGCGGCCTCGCCGTGCCTACGCCGCAGACCTTCAGCACGGCCTCCCCGAGGTCGGGCTTCACCAACCCCGAGAAGTTCCCCAACCTGGATTCGCTGGAGACGCACCACTCCCGGCCCAGATCCGCCAGGTTTGAGCCGGTCTAGCGTTGAGAGGCTTTACACCATCAGTTCCTCACGTACTCCTCTCGACACATGCTCACCGGACCCACGCCATCTGGCAGTTCTGACGCACCCCGGCTTTGTCGGGGCTGCTCCCACCCTCACCGGCACCTCCCGGCTCGGGCTGCCCCCAGCTTCCACAGGCTGCTGCGACAGCCCACAGGTGCAGGTCTTTCACCTCCACTCAAACAGCAGCGCCTCACGGCGCACGAAGCCGGCCCTGAACGCATTCGATATCACATTCCCAGGCCGCATCCCAACAAGATGATCACCGACCAGATCAGATCCACCGTTTACCTGATAGACCCAACCCGTCACCGGAATCTAGTCGAGGAATGTCGGAGGTGGCCTTCACCCGGTGCGGGTGATGCGGGTCTGGAGTATGGGAAGCACGATGGCAGCAGGTGCCGGCATGACGTGGGCGCGGTAGGTGTGTTCGATGGTCTGCGTCTTACCCAATGAGGAGAAGGTCTATGGATGAGGTTGATGTTGTCGATGAGCTGGGGCCGGTGGATTGGATTGTGGTCGAGTTCCCGGGTAGTAGGTTCAACGGGCAGATTGTGCCTGCGCTTGCTGATCTGGTGGAGCGTGATCTGGTTCGTGTGCTTGACCTGTTGGTGTTGAAGAAGGATGACGACGGGTCGCTTGAGGCGTTTGAGCTTTCTGATCTGGATGAGGGAGAGGTTGGGGAGTTGCGGACCTATGAGTCGGAGTTGGCGATGCTGTTGAGTGAGGAGGATGTGACCTCGCTCGCGGCTGCGATTGAGCCTGGCAG
>DATEWO010000078.1:0-6143 GCA_035257925.1 Propionibacteriaceae bacterium
CTGGCGAATGTCCGGACGGCCGCAATAGTCTCCCTGCCGACCAATCGCTACGGTGTTGCTACCAATCCTCGGCCCTAAACAAGATCAAGTGGCACAGACTCTCGGCGGCGGCCTCGGAGTGGTCAGACAGGCGATCTGATCAAGAAGCTGCTGCCGATACTGGCACCTATTGTGCTCGCCTACCTGTCCAAGCGATTCATGGGTCAGAGCCAAGGGAGCGGCGGCGGGCAAAATCCGCTTGACTCGGTCTTGAGCGGTGGCGCCAGCGGGTCGAGCAACCCGCTCAATGACATGCTGAACTCAATGCTCGGAGGCCCCACAGCCGGCGGAGCTTCCGGGCAACCGCCTGGCGGATCAATTCTCAACATGCTGGGGGGCCTCCTCGGAGCCGGGCGTCGCTAATCGTTGAGCAGCGGGCTAGATGTCGCGCCAGAGCGCAGATTTCCGGATCTCGAACTCGGCGGCGCTGATCATGCCGCTATCACGCAGCGCGCGGAGTTCGGCCAGCACCTGCAGCGGGTCGCGGTTTGGCCGAGCTTCGCCGCGGATCGCCTCCTGGGCGTCATCGGCGAGCATCTCACCCTGAGTGCCGAGGATCTGGTCGACGGTGAGGGTGCCGTCTGCAGTGGTGACACGGACAGTGCCGGAGACCCTCCGAGTGGACCCCTCGATGGTCAGGACCTCTTGCAGCGGCACGCTGAAGGCGGCGAGCCGGGTACTACGGCGGGAGCGGAAAAGGATGCGTTCGCTGGTCAACACCAGCAAACCCATCTCCCCTGCGTACCGCCCGTCCATCATCCTCAGTACCGTCTCGGAGTCGGTGAGAGAGGACTCCAGCCGCGCCACGTGGACATCGGAGCGCTGGTCAGAGGCCATGACAGCCGCGGCGGCCAGCACGTCAGGGCGCAGGTTGTACGGGGCCAGGCGCTCGCGCACGCTAGGGGGCCGTAACCACCGGAACCATGACATCGCCGCACCTGTCGTCGGATGATCATCGATGATGACATCCGAGCCGCCACGGCACCAAGTGGCGTACGACGTGGGCCGGGCGGGTACGCCGCGGGGTGGTCGATCTCGGCTCGCGAGGCACGGTGGCTCATCACCTGTCACCGGTGGCGACGACAGGGGCGGATCAGCACCTTCTACGCTGTGCCCATGTCTCTGCGCTCTGGGGTAGGACCAGTTCCTGACGAGCAGTCCAAGCCGAGCATCCGCGAGGTCGATGCCATCGCGGATCGCTACGTTGATGAGTGCGTCGCGCGTTATCCCGAGATCGCCACATACCTTGGGATTCCCGATCATGACGACTCCTGGAGCGACTACTCCCCTAGCGGTCTGGCTGACCGTGTCGCACACATCCGCAGCACCATTGCCGCGCTGCACGCCGCCCCGCCGTGCGACGAGCGGGAGAACACCGCGAAAGAAGCCATGCTGGAGCGACTTGGCCTAGAGGTCGAGTTATACGACGCCCACATCACGGCCTCCCGGGTGAGCGTGATCGGCGGCCAAGCTCAAGAAATCCGGTCCATCTTCGACTTGATGCCGACCGACTCCGAGGATGCCTGGAGCAACATAGCCGCCCGGCTTCGCTCGGTCCATCAGCCGCTCAGTCAGGTCCGCGAGACCTTGAGCGCTGAGGCTTTCGAGGGAAACATCTCAGCGATTCGGCAGATCAACGCGACCATTGAGCAGATCCGGTCCTGGACCGGTGAGACGGGTGACGATGATTTCTTTGCGGGGTTGATCGCGCGGGCCCCGGAGCACGATGCACTGCGATCCGAGCTCAGCGGTGCCGCGGACGACGCACGACGAGCGTTTTCCGCCTTCGCAGACTGGCTGGGCACGTCGTTGGCACCTCTTGCGCCAAGTCTGGATGCGGTCGGCGAGGAGCGGTACGCGCTGGACTCACGTTATTTCCTCGGGGCGGTCATCGACCTCGAAGAGGCGTATCAGTGGGGATTCGAGGAATTGCACCGAATCCAGGAAGCCCAACGGGCCATTGCGAAAGACCTCGTGGGTGAGCCGGACATCAAGGCAGCGTACGCGGCGCTGGATGCGGATCCGGCCCGCCGCATCGAGGGTGCCGACGCCTTCCGGTCATGGATGCAAGACCTTGCTGACGAAGCCGTAGCCAACCTGGCGGGGAAGCACTTCGACATCCCGGACCCCATCAAGAGAATCGAGTGCTGTATCGCTCCGACTCACGACGGCTCCATCTATTACACCGACCCAGCCGAGGATTTCTCTCGACCAGGGCAGATGTGGTGGGCGGTGCCGGAGGGGATCGACACCTTCTCTACCTGGAAGGAAGTCACCACCGTCTACCACGAGGGCGTACCCGGTCATCACCTACAGATCGCGCAGAATGCGTACCGGTCGGAGCTGCTGAATCGATGGCAGCGCAAGCTCTTCTTCTGCTCGGGCCACGGGGAGGGCTGGGCACTGTACGCCGAGCGGCTGATGGACGACCTTGGATACCTGGAGCCCGGCGACCGGATGGGAATGCTGGATGCCCAAGCCTTCCGGACCATCCGAGTGATCATCGACATCGGCATGCATCTGCAGCTGCAGATTCCCAAGATCAACCCGTGGCGCTTCCGACCTGGGGAACGTTGGACTCCAGCCGCCGGGTTCGAGTTCCTGAGCGACAACTGTTCGGGGGATGAGCCGACACTGCGGTTCGAACTCAACCGGTATCTCGGCTGGCCGGGCCAAGCGCCGTCCTACAAGGTAGGTGAGCGGATCTGGCTGGAGGCCCGGGAGGACGCGCGCCGGCGTCGTGGCGCCGGCTTCGACTTGAGCAAGTTCCACTCTGACGCCTTGAATCTTGGGCCGATGGGACTAGATCCACTCCGTGCCGCCCTTGCTCGGATCTGACGCTGATGGCTGCGCCGGTCCGGCTCGTTCTCGCGTCGGCCTCCGATGCCCGGCTCAGGACGTTGCGCAATGCAGGGTTGGATCCGGAGGTCATCGTCTCGGGGGTTGACGAAGATACCGAGCCTGTCGACGGCGTACCCGAGCTCGCCATGCGACTCGCCGGGCTCAAAGCGGAGGCCGTCAATGCCCGAATTGATCATGGATTCGGAGCAACGGTGGTGATCGGCTGCGACTCGCTGCTGGAGCTCGATGGCGTGCCCTATGGCAAGCCCGGAACGCCAACTGAAGCCACGCGACGCTGGCAACGGCTACGCGGGCGCGCCGGCCTGCTGCACACGGGTCACCACGTGATCATGCGGCGCGGAAGAGAAGCCACGGCCCGCACCGCTGTGGCGTCGACAGTGGTCTACTTCGCCGAGATCACCGATGAGGAGATCGAGGCCTATGTAGCCAGCCTGGAGCCCCTCCACGTCGCAGGCGGCTTCACCATCGACGGTCTGGGTGGCCCATTCGTCAGCGGAATCGAGGGTGATCACCACAACGTGGTTGGGCTCAGCCTGCCACTGCTCCGCACCATGCTGAACGGGCTCGGCATTTGGTGGCCCAGCCTGTGGAAATCGGGCTGAACCCAGCCGCGAGCGTCGGTAAATCGCGCGCCGCCGTGCTGAGGAGGAGCGAGCAGACACGCTTCATCGTCTGCGAGTGACGACGAAGTCGGCGGATTCCTTGCGCGATTGCGCGAGCGGCTCCCAAAAACTGAAGGGTTGCTGAAGGACCGGCACCGTTCGGCTGGATTGCCGCCTCCCCTCGCCAACACTGGGACGAATCCAATGCTCTGCGAGCGTCGATATCGATGCGCGAGCAGAGCACAAAAGGAGGGAGCGCAGGCATGAAGGAGCTTCGGAAGATCATCGTTGCGGGAGTCAGCACCGCTGCTTTGGTCGGGGGAATTGGCGCGGGACTCGCGTACGCAGATACGCCAACGGATGGGGATCCGACAACCAGCCCGACGGCAACAGGCAGTCCCGCCGACACCACGCCCACGGCTGAGCCCAGCGACCAGCGGGATCAGGACCGCGACCGGCGGCGGCCGGTCCGTCGGCAACTTCGATTCATGGCTCGTGCTCTGCACGGTGAAGTGACCCTATCCGGTGAGAAGCACCGGGTGATCGTCTTCCAGCGAGGAACCGTCGAGAACGCCAACTCTGAGTCGGTAACCGTGAAGAGCAACGACGGCTTCGTTGAGACGTACCTGCTGAGCGACGACACCAACGTGCGGGAGGACAGGAAGGAAGCAGAGGTGTCTGATATCGATGCCTCTGACCGGGTCCTGATCGTTGCCACGAAGGACGACTCGACTCTGAACGCCCGCCGGGTCGTGGTACGCGACTGAACGTCATGTGCGCTGAGCCTGTCGAAGCGCTGCAGCGATACATCCTTCGACAAGCTCAGGGAGCTCTAAAGCACGCCCAGGGTAAGCACGATCAAGATCAAATTTAGTGTCGTGACAATGCCGATCACCAGCCAGGCGACGCCGATGGTGGCTCGCCTGGTGGGCACCAGGTGCATCAGATCCGCATCGGAGGCAATCCGCACCAGTGGAATCAACGCAAATGGAATGCCGAACGACAAGGTCACCTGAGACAAGATCAGCAACCGGGTAGGCTCCAGACCCATCCCGAGCAAGATCAACGCAGGTACCGCTGTCAGCACTCGGCGCCAGAGAATCGGTATCCGCCGGTGCAGCAGCCCGTCCATGATCACAGCGCCGGCGTAGCCGCCAACCGAGGTGGAGGCCAGGCCCGACGCAAGCAGGGCCAACGCAAACATCCCGGCGATCAGCGGACCCAACTCAGCTCCGATGGCGCTATGAGCGGCCTGCAATCCGTCCACGTTCAAACCACTCAGTGTGCTCGCAGCGAGCAGCAGCATGCCGACGTTGACGGTGCCCGCAACCACCATCGCCAGACCGACGTCGAGCCGGATGGTCTTGAGCATCGGTGCGGCGCAGTCGGGATCCGCACGTCCGTGCCGGTCACGGATCAAGGCGGAATGCAGGTAGATGGCGTGCGGCATGACGGTAGCGCCGAGCATGCCAACTGCGAGGACTGCGCTCTCGGCGCCGCTGAGTGCCGGCACCAGCCCGGCAACAGCCTGGCCGGGGTCCGGAGGCGAGGCGACGAGCCCAGCCAGAAAACCGATGGTGACGACGGCCAGCATGCCGGTGATGACACGCTCAAAGGTCTGCTGGCTCCTAGTGTTCTGCAAGAACAGCAATGCGGTCGACACCGCGGTGGTGATGAGCGCTCCAGTCACCAGCGGAAGGCCGAAGAGCAGGTTGAGCGCGACCGCGCCGCCCACAATCTCTGCCAGATCGGTTGCCATGGCAACCAGCTCAGCCTGGATCCAGTAACAGATCCGCGGCAACGTGGAGTTGCGGCGAGCCACTAGCGCCGGCAGGGTCTCGCCGGTCAGCCAGCCCACCTTCGCCGACAGGTACTGCACCAGGCCAGCCATCAGAGTTGCACCGACGAGCACCCAGAGCAAGAGATAGCCGAAGGCGGCACCCGCCTGAGTGTTGGTCGCAACGTTGCCTGGATCGACGTACGCAACGGCTGCGACGAACGCCGGGCCGAGCAGTCGGGTGCGTTGCAGCAACGCCTCTCTCTGCAACAACATCAACTCATGCATCCTGACCTGGGTAACCGATCCTGCCCCGAGGAGGCTACCGGCGACGCCCTGGGGCTGGAAACCAGCCGGTCACAACGGCCGCAGCAAGACCGCCGATGCCCGGCCATCACCGGTAAAGCTGCCGCTCCATCCGTGACCGGTGAAGGTCAAGGTGTTTGCCGCCGGACCGTCCGCGGTGATCACAAACCCGGCTTCCGGCAGCGCGCGGCGCAGGTAGGAACTCAGCTGCGCCGGCGACGGCGACGACACGACGGCCGTGACATTGTTCGGCTGATCGACCTTCGCTCTGATCACAGCGGTACGCGGCAGGGAGAACTGCCGAACCGGTCCATTGAGGTAGCCAAGTGCGGCGAGGGTGATGCCGTCGGACGGGATTGACGGCGGCGGAGCGGCTGAGACGGTCGGCGATGGCAGGTTGGAATCGCTCGAGTGTCCATTACTGCATCCGGCAAGCAGGCAACCAAGAAGCGCCACGATAACCAGCAGCACGGGACACCCAGTCTTGAGCTGCTCGCGCATCGCGCTTGGGATCCGCCGCCGTCGTCGTCTCTCGCAGAGGAAAGAACGCCTCTGCT
>DATEWO010000079.1:0-7376 GCA_035257925.1 Propionibacteriaceae bacterium
GACGACAAGCACGAGCTACGCGCTGTAGTCGGAGCTGGAGCGCTGAACCTCAACCCGGCCGTGGTGACGTTGCAGCTCCTCACCACGACGTTGGCATCGACCACCATCCGGGTCAGGGCCGTGGCTAAGGAGGGTCTGATCCGCCAGCGGGCGGGGCGCAAGGCCGCGGAACGCGTCGCTGCGCGCCTGCGAGCAGCCGGCTAGCCGTGAAACGATCAGTGGACCCACCGTCAGTGGTGACCGACCCCGATTCGACGTCCTCGGGTGAGGATCTGGCGTCCTTCGCTGCCTGCCTTGATTCCTTACCGCACTACGCCTTGGTCGCCTCGTTGAGATAGCTGACCTCTTCTGAAGTCAACCTGAACGACAGGGCGCCGGCATTATGCGTTGCCTGCTCGGCATTCTTCGCCCCTGGAATCGGTACCACGTTCTGCTGCTCGAGCAGCCATCGCAGCGCCACCTGACCCGGAGTCTTGCCATAACGATCACCGATCAACCGCAACAGCGTCACCACCGGCCGGAGGGCGTGGAACATCGATCCGCGAAACGGTTCCCGGAAGCGGCGGATGCCGACCGGCCGGCCGCCATCGAGATACTTCCCGGTAAGCGCGCCACTGGCGAGCGGCTGGTAGGCGATCAAGGTGATGCCCAGTTCACGGCAGGTGTCCAAGACCCCATTGCTCTCAGGTTGCCGGTGCAGCAGGGAGTACTGGACCTGGTTCGACGCCAGTGGTATGCCGCGCTGAGCCAGGGCCTCGTACGCGGTGCGCATCTGCGCTGCGGAATAGTTGCTCACACCCACCGCTTTGATCTTGCCGGCCTCGACCGCATCCGCCATCAACCCCATAAGTGTCGCAATGTCCACGCGAGGGCTCGGAAAATGATGTTGGTAAAGATCGATCGAGCTGCGCCGCAGGTTTTTCAGGCTGGCCTCGAGCGTGTGGGGCAGGTCTTGAGCGCGCCCCAGTGGTGTGAGCGGAAACTTGGTGGCAATCACCACGTCCTTGCCCTCCGCCAGCTCTCCGAGGCGGCGCTCCGAACCGCCGGCGCTGTACATAGCTGCCGTATCGAAGAAGGTCACCTCCGCGGCAAGGCTCGCTTCGAAAGCCGCCTGCTCACCAGCAGGATCCGGGGCGCCGTAGGAGCTCTTGGCCGGCATCACACGCTGCAAACCGCTGGCCTCGCCCCAGATCATGACACCCAATCCAAGCCGTGAGACCCGTACCTCGCTGCGACCCAGCACTGTTGTCTCCGCCATCTTGCACTCCCCACACGCTGTCTGAATATGCCAGCCCGTAAGTCAAGGCCAACGATCCTAGTGTCGTGCCTCCTAAGTTCCTTTGCGGTTGGCGTCGTTCAGGTGCGTGCCTGTCGTCGCAAGGCGACGCGCGGCGTCGACACGCAAGGCCGACGAGGGAGGGATACCGGGTCGTATGTCGACCGAGGAGAACGCCGCGAGGTGCGTGCCTGGGCGGGGCGAACCGTAAAGAGACTTAGGGGGCACGGCACTAGAGTGCCGCACCCCCGGTGCATACCAGTCCAACACCTGGCACGAAATAGATGAGGCGTCGTTGCAGTTCTTTGGTTAGACCGAGACGAGGAAGGATCTATGGGCGTCACCCGCTTGAACCATGCAGTGCTCTTCGTGAAGGAGATCGAGCGCAGTGTGGCCTTCTACACCGACGTATTGGGATTCAGACGAATCGACATGACGCCTGAGGGATTCGCCGGTGCGGCGTTCTTGCAGGCGCCCGGCTCGACCAACGACCACGACCTGGGTCTGTTCGAGATCGGAGTCAATGCCGGGCCGTCCGGCGCGGGACGCACAACGGTCGGGCTCTACCACCTGGCGTGGGAGATCGACACGCTGGCGGAGATGAAGCAGCTGGCGGCATCCCTCGCCGACAACGGTGCGCTTGCCGGCTCGTCGGACCACGGCACGACAAAGAGCCTCTACGGCAAGGACCCGGACGGGCTGGAGTTCGAGATCGCCTGGATCGTGCCGGCCGATCGGCTGGACGACGCTGCCCGGGAGGCCCGCAAGCACATTCGTCGCCTCGACCTCGACCACGAGATCGCCCGCTACGGCGCCGACACTCGGGGTGGGATTGGGATCTCCGTCCCGATCGACTGACGGAGGCCGCCAATACAAATCTGCCATACCTCGCGCTGAGCCGCGGCGCGTACGCTGCTCAAGCTCCGATCACGGTCCGCGCTAGTCTCGTGTAGATCATGACTGCTGCCTCGCGTGCGCAACGCGTGCCGCGGCTGAGTGGTTCGCCCGTCCTCGGATCAGTGCGTGAGCTGCGTCGCGACTATCTCGGCACGATCTCCCGCGCCGCCGACAAGATCGGCGGACTCGCTCGGATTAGCGCTGGACCCCCCGGATGGCGGGTCACGTTCTACAGCGTGTCGTCGCCGGAGCTGGCGGCCGAGGTCCTCAGTCAGCCGGACCGTTTCCGCAAGAATGGGCCCGGCTATCGCGAGTTGCGCCGGGAGCTTGGCGAGAACCTGCTGACCAGCGAAGACGAGAGCTGGCACCGACAGCGTCGGTTCCTGGCGCCGATCTTCACGCGTCGCCGCATCGCTGGCGACTACGTCCACATCATGATCGAGGAGGCAGAACGCCTCGTCGAGCGCTGGCAGGCCGCTGCCGCAGAGGGCCGCAGCGTCGACCTGTACCCCGAGATGGTGGGGATTACCTCGCAAGTGATTGGCCGTATCCTTTTTGGCGCCGACGTGACGCGCGCTATCCCTCAGCTCACCCGCTTCAAGATCGTCAACGAGGAACTGCTGCGCCGGTTCGTGAACCCACACCCGATACCACGGTGGCTGCCGACGTCCCACAACAGGCGGTTGACCTATGAGCTGGCGCAGGTCCGCCACATCGTCGATGAGATCATCGCGGAGCGGCGATCCCAACGGCTGCGACAACCCGTGGCGGACATGCTCGGCTTGTTGCTTGCTGCACGCGACGCCGAAAACGCTTCTGACCGACTCAGCGAGACTGAAGTGGCCAACCAGGTGCTGCTGTTCCTCATCGCAGGCCGCGAGACAACGGCGGTGACGCTCGCTTGCACTCTTCTCCAGCTGGCGCTAGCGCCGCAGTGGCAGACGACGCTGCGCGAGGAGATCAGTGACCAGCTGCATGGACGAGCACCGTCGGCTGAAGAGATACCGCAGCTCGTGTCGACTGACCGCTTTCTGCGTGAATCAATGAGGCTCTATCCGGGTGCTCATGGCATGAACCGAAGCACCCGCAGCGAGGAAATCCTCGGCGGCTACCGCATTCCGGCGGGATCGTGGATCGAAGTATCGGTTTGGGGAATTCACCACTCACCTGCCGTATGGCCCGAGCCCGAAGTCTTCGATCCGCTGCGCTTCGACGTTCCGGCTGGACAGTTCCCCGGTGGGCATCGGTACGCGTGGATGCCCTTCGGCGCAGGGCCGCGCGCATGCATCGGCATGCAGCTCGCAATGTTGGAGATTCCGATCGTGATCGCCGCCATTCTTCAGGCCTTCGTGTTAGAGACTCCGCTGAGGTCGGTTCCACTGCATGCCGCCATCACTGTGCTGCCAAGTGCTGCTCTTCCGCTTCGGCTACGGCAGCTCTGAACGTAGCGGCAGTAGGTCTGACGCAATACTGAACAGGTGGTCGAGTCAGGCCTGCAATGGCATCCATCGCTCTATGCGGGGAGTGCCCGGTATTACGCGATTGGTCGCGTCAGCTACCCGCCGGCGCTGGCAGAGGCTCTCGCTGATCAGTTGGAGCTTGACGGTTCCGGCCGGCTGCTCGATGTGGGCTGCGGTCCAGGCTCTCTGACGCTGCTGCTGGCACCTCGGTTCGAGCAGGCTATCGGTGTTGACGCGGACCAGGACATGCTCGCGGAAGCTGAGCGGTTGGCGACACAGGCGGGGATAAGCAACGTGCAGTGGCTCTATTTGCGCGCCGAGGAGTTACCTGCAGGCCTGGGCCAGTACCGGGTCGTCAGTTTCGCCCAGTCATTCCATTGGATGGATCAGCTTCAGGTGGCTCGCGTCGCGCTCGGAATGCTGGAGGACGGCGGGGCGTGTGTGCACGTCCACGCAACAACGCACCAGGGTGTCGACACTGACGCGGCACTACCCCATCCCCGGCCGCCTCGCTCGGCGATCGAGGAGCTGGTAGAGCGTTATCTCGGGTCGATCCGTCGTCCGGTGAGCTCGGTTTGGGCCAATCGGGAGGATGAGATCTACCGAGCAGCCGGCTTTGACGGTCCGCAGCGAATCGAGGTTTCAGGGGAAGTTGTGGAGCGGACCAGTGATCAGATTGTGGCGGGCATCTTTTCGCTCTCGAGCTCCACGCCGCACTTATTCGGGGAGCGCCGCGCAGCATTCGAATCTGATCTTCGGCAGCTGCTGCATGACGCCAACCCCAGCGGGATCTTCAGCGAGCAGATGCGTGAAATCGCCGCGGATGTCTGGCGACCGAGAAGGGCTGAGCTCGCCGGGCATCAAGGCAGGTGATCAAGAACGATGACAATTGGCCCAGGGGTGGTGCCCGGGACGCTACACCGGTGAGCCAATCCGGTTACCCGACAGGCCGACGCCCCAGCAGCTGGCCTATCAGCAAAAGAGGGCGCGGCGGACGCGTTGGCGGGGCGGATCTGTGCCACCGCAGCCGAGGCGGCACAGTGGCAGTATGTGCTGTTGGAGCTGCTAGCTGAGTTCGATGCGATGAATGCGATCCACGGCGGTCTTCAGCTCTTCCGCCGAAAAACTATCTGACCGTTGATCATCTTGAACCCGTCGACGCTGACCGTCCTTCTTGATCGACGTTTTTCCAACCTGTTCAAGAAAAGCAAGGTTGGGATCGTCATCAGGAGGAGAAACGTGACCATCGCGTTCCTTTCATTCGCTCGCGGAGCACCGCCGCAGCAAGGTCGATATCTGGCCCTGCGCCCATTCCGCATTCCCTTGGGCTTGGCCGGCAACGGCCGGGCCATCGAACTTGGGCGGACGTGGGCATCCGCCACGACTGGCTCCGTTCGATCGCAGATTTGGGGACACGCTAGCGGTATTCCGAGCTCGTTGCGGCCGAAACTGGGCAAATGCCGACGCTAGTGTCTTGCGATGAAGGAATGGCCTAGTGAGGCCGTGGAGAACGTTTGTCGTGCCGCAGATCCAGCCTTCCGTCGTCTGAATCTGGCGGGAGGGTGCGAGCCCAACGCGATATGGCAAGGAGACGCATGAAGACCGTCGTGCTGCTGAGTGACCTCACCCGGAACGACCTCGCCACAGCCGGCGGCAAGGGGGCCAACCTCGGAGAGTTGGTGCGCGCTGGTTTCCCTGTGCCCAATGGCTTCGTTGTGACCACGGACGCGTATGCGACGGTCATTCAACCGCTCGATCTCAACATTCCGGAGCGAACCGCGGCCGGTGAAGGGGCCTCTGTTCGAACAGTCATCGAGAAAGCCCCGGTACCCGCCGACCTGCGCACCGAGATCATCAACGCCTACTCGGCGTTGGGAAGCGGGCCGGTTGCGGTCCGCTCCAGCGCCACCGCCGAGGACCTGCCAGCAGCGGCCTTTGCCGGTCAGCAAGACACCTATCTGAACGTCGTCGGGGAGCCGGCGCTGATCGATGCAGTACGCCGCTGCTGGGCATCACTCTGGACCGAGCGGGCCATCGCCTACCGCAACCGACTCAAGATCGACCCAGCAGAGGTCGGAATCGCGGTCGTCGTGCAACGCATGATCAACGCCGAAGTCGCAGGTGTGATGTTCACCGCCGACCCGGTCAGTGGCGATCGCGAAACGATGGTGGTCGACGCGTCGATCGGGCTCGGCGAGGCAGTGGTCTCCGGCCTGGTGACGCCTGACCACTACGTGCTCGACGGCCGCGGCTTGATTCGGGACTACCGACCAGGCGGCCGCGAGCTGATCGTGACCAGCGTCCCGGGTGGTGGAGTCGACCATCACGCTGGTCAGCCCGACCACACTGAACGACTGCCAGACATCGTGCTGACCGATCTGGCCAGGTTGGGTTCCGGAGTGGCGAAGCACTTCGGGCGCCCGCAGGACATCGAGTGGGCGTACGCGGATGGGCAGCTGTGGCTGCTGCAGGCACGTCCCATGACGGCGCTGCCGCCGCCACCGGTAAAGCTGAGCGCTGCGCAACGTCGGCTCGGCTCAGTCCTCCTCGACTACATTCCGGTACGCCCGTACCCGATCGATATGACCACCTGGGTGCCCTATGGTCCGGCCGGTCTGATGGCCGGCGTCACCGGGAGGTTCGGGTTTCGGGACGCGTTTGAGGGATTCCTTCCGGAGGATGAGTACGGAGTGGTCGACCGGTTCGTTCCGGTCGCACCGCGCCCAACGGCCGGCGTGTTGCTTGCGCCGTGGCGCATCGCCACTCTGGCCCGCCGACACGATCCCCGCTACTGGAGGGATGACCGGCGCTTCGTGGACTTCCTTGACAGAGTCCACACCCTTGCGGCCCAGGATCTTCTGACCATGCCCTGGCCCCAGCTGAAGACAATGCCGAGGCAGGCGCTCGACTTGATCAAGCCGATCGGCGACCTGCGGATCGACTACCTTCCCCGCACCGGTCTCGCGATTGCCCGGCTGTTTCTCGCGCTTCGCCTGCTGCGACGCTCCGCCTTGTTCGCAGACCTGATCGTCAGCCCCACTCGGACCACCGACGCCAACCGCTCCCTTGAGGCGCTCGCTGCTCGCGCCCGCAAGGATCCGCGACTGCTCGACGCCGTCAACGAACTCGACCCGCAGGCACTCGCCGCTTTCGGAGACTTCAACCAGGAGTTCAACGCCTACCTCGCCGAGTACGGGCACCGGGAGACTGTGACCCCAGTCCTGGTCACACCGCCCACTCAAGGCGAGGCGCCGGAGACTGTCCTCGCGTTGATCAAGGTGCTCGCGGCGGAGCCGCAACGCCCACCAGAGGATCCTGAGCGTGCAATGTCCGAACTGCTGAAGCACCCGCTATTGCGCGGTCCTCGTCAGCGCGCACGGATGGAGCGCTGGGTTCAGGCCGCGCGCGCCGGAATCACATTCCGCGAGGACAGTCATTTCTATTTCCTGATGCCGCTGCCCATCCTCCGCAAGTCGCTGCTGGAGATGGGGCGCCGGCTACGCGACGTCGGAGTGCTCGACGTGCCGGAGGCGGTGTTTCATCTGCGGCTCAACGAGCTCGAGGCAGTCAACGATCCAGCCAACCTCACTGAATCTGGGAAGGACCAACTGCGCGCCGCCGTGCGGACCCGGTCAGGCCGTCGGGAGGAACTGAGCGGAGTGCGTCTCATCGACCCAGCCGCGGTCTTTCCGCGGCGTGAGGTCGGCGATGCGCTCATCACGGGAACCCCGGCCAGTAGCGGC
>DATEWO010000080.1:0-19205 GCA_035257925.1 Propionibacteriaceae bacterium
GACCGCCGCGGACCCCACCGGGCGCCGAGTGTCCGGTACCTTCGGTAACTGCTCTGGCAGCGTCACTCCATGGGGCACGGTCCTGTCAGGCGAGGAGAACCTCAGCAGCTACTTTGTCGCCGATTCGAATGCCTTCGGCGCTAGCCGGTATGGTCTCGACAGCCGGCCCAGCGTCCACGGTTGGGAGGCGGTTGACCCACGCTTCGACGCCACCCAGCCCGACTACGCAGCAGAGCCGCACCGGTTCGGCTACATCGTTGAAATCGACCCACGCGATCCGCAATCGACTCCGCTCAAGCACACCGCACTCGGGCGGTTCCACCACGAAGGCGCCAACCTGCGTATCGATGATGACGGCACGGTTGCGGCCTACATGGGTGATGACGAGCGCTTCGAATATCTCTACAAGTTCGTGGCGAGGAGGAAGTACCGCCGCGGCAATTCAGCGGCTGCGCGGCGGCACAACCGCCGGATACTGACTGATGGCGACCTCTATGTGGCACGCTTCAGCGGCACCCAACGTCCCGGGAACGACAACCTGGGGCAGGGTGCATGGGTGCCGCTGACTCTGAACGGCAAGTCCCAGGTGCCGGGTATGACGCATGAGCAGGTGCTGGTTTTCACCAGGCTGGCCGCAGATCGGGTCCAAGCCACGCCGATGGACCGCTGCGAAGACGTCGAGCCGAGTCCCCGTACCGGCAAGGTCTACGTCGCCTGCACCAACAACCCAGATCGTGGTGACGATGGCTGGCCCGGCCCCGATAGCGCAAATCCGCGCGCCGACAATCAGAACGGACATGTCATCGAGATCACTGAGCGGGGCAATCGCGTCAGTGCGACATCCTTCGCCTGGAACTTGTTCTTGGTCTGCGGCGACTCAGACGAAGCGGGTAGGTACTTCGGAGGTTGGCAGGGGCCGGTCGCGCCGATCTCCTGTCCCGACAACCTCACCTTCGATTCAGTTGGAAACCTGTGGATCGCGACCGATGGCGCACCCGGTTCAATCTCCAAAGCCGACGGCTTGTTCCGGGTGCCACTTGAGGGCGCGGAGCGCGGTCGTGTTGTGCAGTTCCTCGCCGTGCCGTACCAGGCCGAGACCTGCGGCCCGGTCATCCATGATCGTGATGGATCGGTCTTTGTCGCGGTACAGCACCCAGGTGAGGAGGGATCGTGGGACGACCAACTGTCCTACTTTCCCGACTATGTTCCAGCTGACGCCGAGCCGCGTCCGGGAGCCTGGCGGGGTCCGCGACCGAGCGTGATCCAGGTGACTCCTCAGGGCTGACCGGCGTCGCGCAGTCAGTGTGCTGAGGTCCGAGCCAAGTCAGGCCTGGGGCCGGTGCCGCTCCAGCGCGTGCACCATGCCATCCGCGGTCAGGTGCACAACCAGGAACTCCCCAGTCACCAGGTTCGTCGGCGCGATATCAAGTGCATCCAGAATGTGCGGCAGCACCGGCCGGTGCACGCACACCACGGTCGGTGCACCACTGTGGAGTGTCGCCGCCCGAATCTTGCGTGCCAGGTTCCCGACGCCTTTGGGATTGTCCTTGCCCTCCTCCTCGGTCAGCAAGCTATGCGTTTCAACGGTTATCTTGCGCTCATCGGCATACGGCAGCAGCGTCGCAACGCAGCGTGTCGAGGTGGAGCTCACCAGCTTGGTCACTCCGTACGCCTCCAACATCGGCACCAGCATCGTTGACTGGCGCCGACCGCGGGAATTGATGGGCCGGGTCATGTCCTTTCGCGACCAATCCTTGCGATCCATCGCTTTAGCGTGCCGCAGGATGATCAGCGGAGTGGTGGGTGGCTGAGCCAAGCACTGCTGCACCAGGAAATGATCATGAGAGTAGGTGAGGCGGCCGAGCGCGGCGCGGACCGGTAGCCAGGAGACGACGTCGACCTCCGCATCCGGCGCCCGGCGTACTGAGTCCAAGACGACGCCGCCCCAATAATCCACCTTCTTGAGACCGGCATTGCCAGCCTCATAGCTGATGGAGTCCAGTGGCACGTTGAGGCGGATGGTGACGCCTGTCTCCTCTCGGACCTCCCGCACGGCGCAGGCTGGCACGGACTCGCCGACCTCGACCTTCCCCTTCGGCAGGGTCCAGTCGTCGTAGCGCTTGCGATGGATGATCAACACCTCGGTGCCCCGCGGCGGGTGCTCTCGGGTTACCACAGCGCCGCCGGCCAGGATTGGACGGCCCGGAGGCGGTGCCGCATTGTTGCGGGTCCGGCTGGGGCTCACCGAGGGCACGGAAGGGCTTACTTTGCGAAAGCCCGGCGCCGGATCGAGGCGTTGATCAAGTACTCCTGCATGTCGAGCAGCGGCTCACCTCCTGCGTCCGCAGTATGCGGAATCCAGGTACCGTCCGGCTGCAGCTGCCAGGACGCCGTGCCCTCGTCGAAGGCGATGTCGAACAGGTTCCCAATCTGAGCGACGTGTGCTGGATTAGTGATCGAGACCAGCACTTCGACCCGGCGGTCGAGGTTGCGATGCATCAGGTCCGCCGAGCCGATCCCGACCGAAGGTGAACCGTCGTTGGCGAACCAGAACAGGCGGCTGTGTTCCAGGAAGCGACCGAGGATGCTGCGCACGCGGATGTTCTCGCTGAGACCCGGCACACCCGGCCGGATCGTGCAGATGCCGCGTACCCAGAGGTCCACCGGAACTCCGGCTCTCGAGGCGCGGTAGAGCGCGTCGGAAGTGGCCTCGTCCACGATCGAGTTCACTTTGATCTTGATGCCCGCCGGCTTGCCGTCCTGATGGTTGGCGATCTCGTGGTTGATCCGGTCGATCAGCCCGGTGCGGATACTGTGCGGCGCAACGAGCAGCCGCTTGTACTGAGTCTCTTGGGTCATCCCCGAGAGATGGTTGAACAGCCGGCCGATGTCGTCGGTGACGATGGGATTGGCAGTGAGCAGGCCAATGTCTTCATACAGCCGAGCGGTCTTGGGGTTGTAGTTCCCGGTACCGATGTGCGCGTAGCGGCGGAGGCCATCCGCCTCCTCGCGCACCACCATGGAGAGTTTGCAGTGGGTCTTCAGGCCAAGTAATCCATAAACCACGTGGCAGCCGTGCTGCTCGAGTCGTCGCGCCCACGCGATATTGGCCTGCTCGTCAAACCGGGCCTTGATTTCTACCAGGGCCAATACCTGCTTGCCAGCCTCAGAGGCCTCGATCAAGGCATCGATGATCGGGGAGTCGCCAGATGTGCGGTAGAGGGTCTGCTTGATCGCTAGGACGTGCGGGTCATCGGCCGCCTGCTCGATGAAGCGCTGCACGCTTGTTGCGAACGAGTCATACGGATGGTGCAGCAGGACATCGCGCTGCTTCAGGGCGGCGAACATGTCGGCGGGCTTCGCCGTTTCGACCTCCGCGAGATGGGGATGGGTCGAGGGAAGGAAGGCCGGGTACTTGAGTTCTGCTCGGTCGATGTCGGCCAAGGAGAACAGGCCGCGCAGGTCGAGCGGTCCGGGCAGATGGAAGACCTCGCGGGAGCTGATGTCGAGTTCACTGATCAGCAGCTCGAGCATCTTCGGGTCCATGTCGTCCTCGACCTCCAGCCGGACTGGCGGCCGACCGACCTTGCGACGAAGGATCTCCTTCTCCAGGGCAAGCAGCAGATTCTCGGCGTCGTCCTCCTCTACCTCGACATCCTCGTTGCGGGTCACCCGGAACACGTGATGTCCCACCACGTGCATGCCGCTGAATAGCTGATCGAGATGGTGGGCGATTACGTCCTCCAGCGCGACGTAACGACCTTCGGCCAGCGGGATGAAGCGGGCGAGCATCGTCGGCACCTTGACCCGAGCGAACTGGCGAATGCCGGTCTCCGGGTTGCGTACCAGCACCGCGAGGTTGATCGACAAGCCCGAGATGTACGGGAAGGGATGTGATGGATCGACGGCAAGTGGGGTGAGCACAGGGAAGATGCGCTCGGCGAACAGCTCATCCATCCGATCCTTCTCGGTGGCAGTGAGCTCATCCCAGCGAAGGATCTCGATGCCCTCCCTGGCCAGTGCAGGCCGGACATCCTCTTGGAACACTCGCGCCTGCTCAGTCACCAGGTCACGAGTCCGGGTGAGGATGGCCGAGTGCACCTCCCGGGGCATCATCCCGCTCACCGTTGGAACTGCGACACCGGCTGCAATGCGGCGTTTCAGCCCGGCGACGCGGACCATATAGAACTCGTCCAAGTTGGAGGAGAAGATCGCCAGGAATTTCGCACGTTCCAGCAGCGGCACGTGTTTGGGGTCTTTCGCCAGATCAAGGACTCGGTTGTTGAAGGCGAGCCAGGACAGTTCGCGGTCCAGAAAGCGATCAGGCGGCAGCTCCGGCGCTGGGACGGGAAGCAAGTCCTCCATTACGGTTGACACTTCGACTGCTTCCATCTCTATCTCCTGAGTTTGATCTCTGTCGTGTTACTGCGGACCCGAGAAAATCAGCCCTGCGCGTACATCACATCACGGTTGACTGTGGTGAATCCATAGGTCAGATATAGCTCGATTGCTGCCCGGTGGTCCGCCTCCACATACAACTCCACGTGGGTGCTTCCCCGCTGCTGTAAGGAGCGCAGCCCGGTCACCAGGAGCGCCTTGCCGAGTCCCTGCCCGGCCGCCGACGGGTTGACACCGAGCACGTAGACCTCGCCGAGTTGATCTTGATGCTGCTTGGTCCAATGGAAGCCGACCATGGTGTCGTTGATCGTTGCGACGAAGAAACCCTTGGGGTCGAACCATGGCTCGGCCATCCGGTCCGCGAGGTCGTCGCTGTCGATCAGCGCCTGCTCGGGATGATGGGCGAATGCGGCGGCATTGACCCGCAACCACTGCTGCTCATCTTGGCCGGGGACGAAGGTTCGGATCTCTACGCCGGCCGGGACCACAGGCTCCGGCAACTCGTCATCGAGTCCGCGTTCCATGATCAGCAACTCGCGCTGCCGGGTCATCCCGGCGGCCGTGGCGAGAGCCCGAGCGGCAGGAGTGTCACCCATCGCCCAGACTCGTAGCGGACTATTCGACTCCCTGAGCAGGCGCTGCAGTAGCAAAGTGCCGATGCCCCGTTGCCGATGATCGGGTGAGACCAGGAGCTGGCCAGCGCTCCACTCGGTCCCCGATTCCAGCTGGGCGTAACCCACCAGATTCTCATGCTCACTGACCAGGAGGTGTTTTGTGGTGGGATGAGGCCTCCGCAGTCGCAGCAGCGCAGCCTCATTGAGAGCCCGCAGGTGATCGACGGCCTCGGCGTCGGCCACCAACTTCAGGACGCCGTTGACCTCTGTTTCGGTCAGCTCGGCCGCCACTGCGACGGTCAGTAGCTCCGACATACGCTCACGCTAGCCCCCTTGTTTGGAGCTGCTCGCGCATCGCGCGCATGAGATCCGCCTACTTCGTCGTCGTTCGCAGAGGAAAGAACGCCTCCGCTCCCTCCTCCTCAGCACGGCGCGCGATTTCCGACGCTCGCAGCTGATGCGCTCCGCACGGTCTTAGGCTGCCTGCATGAGCGAGGACCAGGACCAGTCGCGGCAGGTCCCTGCGTACGGGGCCACCGCACAACCGGCCATCGCGGCTCGAATGGCGCCTCACCTGCGGCTGACCCAGATCGGGGCAGCGTGTGGTTTGGTTTCGGTGATAGCCGCCACGGCAGCAGTCGTCATCTTCCCGTCGTTCGGCAACGGAGGGACCGGTCTGGCTTGGGCGGTTGGAGCGCTCGTCTCGGCGGTTCTCATGCTGGCCATCTGTGTCATCCAGGTTGCCGTCTGGCGGCGGGCCATGGCCTCTTGGCTCGGCAAGCGCGCACAAGATCTCCAGGGTGAGAAGCAGCTCTCCTGGATCGCCCACCTGGCGTCGTACGCGGTGGCGCTCGCCGCACTCTTGAGCTGCATGGCGGGCAGCGCCGCAGCTGGCTGGTCGTCCGGCTCCGCTGTTCTGCTGGCGGTCACCTTGTTCTTTGTGCTTGCCGCCCAAGTACTTGCCGGCGTGCAATTCTTGCGCCCCAGTGGCCCTCCGGGGACGCTCCCAGCACACATCCGACGGCTCAACGCGCGGTCCCGCTACCGCAACGATTAATTTAGGAGCTGCTCGCGCAATGTTTGATTGCTCGCTCCGCTCGCGAGGATCGCGCTTTGAAGCCGCTGCCTTCCTCTCTCCCTCGCAGACGAAAAGCGTGTCTGCTCGTTCGTTCGTCCAAGACTGCGGCGCGCGATCCTAGGCGGTGGAATCCGCCGCCGTCGTCGTCGCTCGCAGCGGAAAGAACGCCTCTGCTCCGTGCGGCGGCGCGCGATTTCCGACGCTCGCAGCTCGGAGCGCGAGCATTACCCGGTGAGGCGAGCCGACTCCTCCGCGGGTGTGACGAATCGGTACCCCACGTTGCGAACGGTGCCAATGACCGACTCGTACTCGGGGCCGAGCTTGGCGCGCAGCCGCCGTACATGCACATCGACAGTGCGGGTGCCGCCGTAATAGTCGTATCCCCAGACGTCGCTCAGCAGCTGCTGACGGCTGAACACCCGCCCCGGGTGTTGTGCCAGGTACTTCAACAGCTCGAACTCGGTATAGGTGAGATCAAGCTGGGCCCCGTTGAGCTTGGCGCTGTAGGCGGCCTCGTCGATGACGATGTTGCCGGACTGAATAACCGGGTTGACATTGGCTGCGACCGTCGGCGTCATGGCGAGCCGGAGTCTTACGTCAACCTCGGCAGGTCCCGCAGTCGCGAGCAGCACGTCGTCGAACCCCCAGTCGGCGGACAAGGCTGGCAACCCGCCCTCGTTGGCGATGACGATCAGAGGCGCCTCTTTGCCGGTCGTTTCGATGAGCCGACACAACGAGCGGGCACCGACCAGGTCCCGCCTGGCATCGAGCAAGATCACATCTGCGGGAGGAGCATCCAGCAACGCCGTAGCTTCTGCCTGGGCGACTTTGACTTGATGGGGGAGGAGCTCCAGCGCGGGAAGGATTTCTGCGGACGAACGCATATCGTTTGTGAGCAGTAGCAAGGTGGCCATAGCGGTCTCCTCACCTCGGGGATTCGGCTGATGCTAGCCTTCAGCCCAACCTCGATGAATGGCCTGAGAGCATGCTTGAGACTAACGCAAGGGTGCCCGTTTCCCTTCATTACTGGGCTGGGGCAAGAGCCGCAGCGGGCGTCGCCGAGGAGGAAATCGAGGCCCGATCCGTTGCTGAAGCCCTTCGCTTGGCCTGCGATGAGCGGTCTGATCCACATTTCGACAAGGTCATCAAGGCAAGTTCAGTGCTGATCGACGGGCTGACGGCTCATCCGGCAGATCTCGAAAGACCGCTCACGGCCCCGGTACAGGTTGAGATTTTGCCGCCTTTCGCAGGCGGCAGATAGATATTTCGGTGAACTGATGATCGAGCGAAATTCTCATCTCGAGACTTGCTTTACGGCTTGCTTGTGTGGCCAAAGTCACGACAAAGAGAACCTGGCCAGCCGCCAGTCTGTCCGCGCGCCCTCCTGGCAAGACGTCCAAATTGTGGAACGTGGTCTCGTAATTTGAGACGCTGCTTGGGAGCGGCCAGAGTCCGCCCCTAGTCTTCTCCACGTGACCTCGACGAACGCGTGGGCGCTGTCGCTCACCCGCCGGCGTGCTGTAGACCACGGCCGGATGCGCTCGTCTTTGTGTCAGCTTCGGCGAATGTAGAGGCGCGCTCTCGTCGTCTCGAGTCTGCTCTTGTTGGACTCGTCATCGCCGACGCCCCTCGTCCCGCCTTCGGTACGGCAATCCGTACCCTCACCCACGGCCGTCGAGCCAACAAACACACCAGGAGAAGACACCACATGAGCAGGCAAGAAGTACTCGTCGACGCTGATTGGGTCGCCGAGCATGCCGGCGATGAGAACGTCGTTCTTGTCGAGGTCGATGAAGACACGACCGCGTATGACGGGGGTCATATCCCCGGCGCGGTCAAACTGGACTGGAAGAAGGATCTGCAGGATCCGGTCCGCCGCGATTTCATCAACAAGGAGCAGTTCGAGAAGCTGCTGTCCGAGCGCGGCATCAGCAACGACGACACCATCGTGCTTTACGGCGGCAACAACAACTGGTTCGCAGCGTATGCGTACTGGTACTTCAAGCTGTATGGGCACGACAAGGCTCTGCTGCTGGACGGTGGTCGCAAGAAGTGGGAACTGGACGCGCGCGAGCTGAGCAGTGAAACGGTCACCCGACCCGCTACGAGCTACACGGCTACGGAGCCCAACCTCAACATCCGGGCCTTCCGGGACGAGGTCGTCGCGGCCATCGGCACCAAGAGCCTGATCGATGTTCGCAGCCCTGACGAATACGCGGGGCGGCTCCTTGCGCCAGCCCACCTCCCGCAGGAGCAGGCCCAGCGTGGCGGGCACATTCCCACCGCGGTCAACGTGCCGTGGAGCAAGGCAGCCAATGACGATGGCACCTTCCGGTCCGACGACGAGCTCAAGGAGCTTTACAGCGAGGCGGGCCTGAACTGGGAGAAAGACATCATTGCCTACTGCCGGATCGGGGAACGCAGCGCGCACACCTGGTTTGTGCTGCACCAGATCCTCGGACAGCAGAACGTGAAGAACTACGACGGCTCCTGGACGGAGTACGGCTCGCTGGTCGGTGTGCCGGTAGCTGTCGGCGACGAACCCGGCAATGCCTGATCCCGGGGCCTGATCCCGGGGCCAATTACGTCACGGCCTGACAATCACGCGATTCCCGCGTTAACTCAAAGGAGAACATCATGTGCGCAGCAACCAAGGGTGGCCTCAGTTTGGCCGGCGTCGATGTCACGAAGGAGGCCGTGATTCAGGGCTGCGTACTTCGGGGCGGGAATCCTGTAGGGGGCGCGTACGTCCGGCTGCTGGACTCGAGTGGTGAGTTCACGGCTGAGGTTCCGACATCGGCGACGGGCCACTTCCGCTTCTTCGCTGCTGACGGCAACTGGACGTTGCGCACTCTGGCGCCAGGCGCGAAGACAGTTGATAGTCCGGTCGTGGCCGCACGCGGCACCGTCAAGGAGATCGACGTCGACATCGAAGCCATCTGACCTTGTGAGCTGCTCGCGCAATCGCGCCCTGTTTGATCGCTCGCTCCGCTCGCGGCGATGTTCGCTTGGTTGCCGCCGTCTTCGTCGGAGCTGACGGAACGGAAAGGCGTCGTTCCGCCAGCTCCTCCTGCAGATCGGCGGCGCGAACCTCGAGAATCCGCCGACTCGTCGTCGCTCGCAGAGGAAGAACGCCTCCGCTCGCTTCTCCTTAGTACGGCGGCACGCGATTTCCCGACGCTCGCAGCTCAAGGTCGTCGAACCTTCACTGAACGTCCCCGAGCCACTCGGCTCGGGGTTACGGTGAGGGTCTATGTCTCCGGTGTCTGGTGGCGAACCGCTGCATCCCATGGCCGCATTTGGCCCGACCGATGATCCCGGCGGTGGGGAACCCACCGAGTTGAGGAACAACTCGTTCTCGGCCGACCCAGACACCCTGCCGCAACTACGGCACCACGAGCCGGCGCCAGACCTGTCCAAGCGTGTCGGGAATGACTTTGCGTGGCTCTATCGCCAGGACACGTCCACCTCGGGCGTAGCAAGCGGTGACCCGCGGACACTTCTGCTGCCGCTGGATGCGCATCCCTCATATCCCTCTGGTTATCCGCCGGTCCCAGCACCCCCGGACCCCTCCCCACGCGGCCGCAATCCCGCAATCCTCATGATCGTGATCTTGCTGTGCCTGACAATCGGAGCGGTGGCCGGGATGGCATTGTTGCTGCAATCCGACTGGCGAATATCAGCTCCCGGTTCGGGGGAGTCCAGCGCGCAGCAGGCTGCGTCCTCTGACGCGCCGCACTCCGGACAAGTCGCGGTGTTGACGCCGACTGAGGTAACAGTCGGCTGTCAGGCGCCGCAGAGCACCGATGGCGCCGGTGCCCCGGTCAGCTACGCGCCCGAACAGATGGCTGACGGGAAGATGAACACCGCGTGGCGGTGCAACGGCAATGGTGTTGGTCAGGTCGTCACGTTCGGATTTCCGGCGGAAAGCACCATCGCCCAGGTCGGTCTGGTGAATGGGTACGCCAAGGTAGACCCGGCGAGCGGGACCCAGCGCTACGGCGAGTACCGCCGGATCACCAAGGTGACGTGGACCTTTGCCAATGGCAACTCCTTTCAGCAGTCGCTGGACGACGGAGTGGAAAGCGTGCAGAAGTTGAGCATTCCGCCCCAGTCGGGCGGCCCTGTCACACTCACCATCGAGGCCAGCACCGAGCCCGGATCGACCGCCAGGGGTCGCGACGCTGTCTTGATCTCCGAGGTTGTCTTTGACGGTCCTGCTTAGTTAGCTGAGTCGAGGATGAGCGTTACCGGCCCGTCATTGGTCAAGGAGACGCGCATGTCGGCGCCGAAGACCCCGGTAGCGACCTCCGCACCGCGGATGCGCAACGAGGAGACGAAAGCCTCGATCAGGGGTTCGCTGAGTGCCCGTGGTGCCGCCGCGCTCCACGATGGGCGGCGGCCCTTGCGGGTGTCGGCGTACAGCGTGAACTGGCTGACTACCAGGATCGGCGCGTTTTCCTCCTGACACGATCGCTCACCATGCAGGATGCGAAGCGTCCACACCTTCTCAGCCAGCCGTTCCGCAGCCGCTGGTTGATCATCGTGCGTGACGCCGGCCAAGATCACCAGACCGGGCCGGTCAATCGCACCCACGACTTCGCCGTCCACCTCGACTCGAGCCGCGGTCACTCGCTGAACCACCAGGCGCATGGCTAGCTGTGCCCTCGCTCGATCACGGCTGTCAGTCTTCCATCGTGGGAGATCGATATCTCAGCTTCCGAGGTACGCCTCCACTTCAACCTCGACCAGATGGGCAGGATCGGCAAGCCGCGCCACCTCGACCATGGTTGCCACCGGCCGAATGTGCCCAAGCAACTCCTGATGCGCCCGCCCGACGTCGGCTTGCGAGGTGATGTCGGTGACATACATCCGGGTACGCACCACGCCCTCCGGTGCAGCACCCGCGGCCTCGAGAGCGTCGAGTGCGATGGTGAAGGCAGCCAGTGCCTGCCGGTACGGGTCACCTGGATGCAGCACCCCATCTGGACCGGTCGCCGTGGTGCCGGCCGTGATCGCCCAGTCCCCGGCTATGACTACGCGGGAGTAGCCGTATCTGGCCTCCCAGGGTGCCAGCCCTGTGAATCGTGTGATCGGCACAGCGCTACCCTCTGCCACAATGTCGGCCATGTCCACCGAAATGACATCGCGCTCGCTCTTGATCAAGATCACCTGCGGCGCTGAGGCAGCCGAGCGGGCGAATCAGGCGTGGACCGTCGCCGCGATGGGCGTCGCTGCCGGAGCCTCAGTATCGGTTTGGCTGACCGGCGAAGCAGTGTGGTTCGCCGTGCCGGGGCGGCAGCCTGATCTCGAGCTCCCGTACGCCACGCCAGTCGCGGAGCTGGTGGAGACGGTCAGGCTCAGCGGCGCGATCATCGTGTGTACCCAGTGCGCCGCCCGGCGTGAACTGGCCGAGGCCGACCTGATCGAGTCGGCAACCATTCAGGGCGCTGCGAGCTTCGTTGAGGCGGCGCTCGCGGACGACGTCCGAGCCCTGGTCTACTAGGCCGGACCGACCCAAGCTGGAGCTGACCGCCGAGGCTTCGCAACCGCCTCGAAGAATGATGAGCGAGGCATGTTCCTCGCCGTAACCTGGCACAGTGGTGGCCCATGGACCTGCGGCTTGGTTTCCGTGATCTTGAAGCAGCCGACCTGAGCGATCTGAACTGGTCAGGTGGGCCAGAGCACATTCGCGCTGTGGCAACGGCCCTCGAAGCCTCGTATGCCGGAGAGGTCGCGCTGCTCGTGGGATGCCTGCCGAACGACCGGTTGCTCGCCATGGGTGGGGTCGACTTCCGGCCATCCGAGGACGCCGGCAGTATCTGGATGCTGGCGGTCCATGAACGGTTCCAATCATTGGGGATCGGAACACAGCTGATCGCCGCGTTGGAGCAGAAGATCATCGATCATGGTCGCCCAATCGCCAGGATGCTGGTTGAGCATGACAACCCCCGCGCCCGGGCGCTCTACGAACGATTGGGCTATTCCGAGGCATGGCCAGCGCTCGACAGCTGGCCCGTGGCGGGAGGAAAAACCTACGTCACGGCTTGCACGATCATGGAACGCAGGCTGCAGGAGATCCATGGCGACGATGCGGTGTCCCACTAGACTCCGAGCCATGTCGCTGTCTTCTTCCTTCGCAGTGCTGCTGGTCTGTGGTGTCGCGGCCCTCGGCCTGGTACTGCTGATCATGCTGATCCAGCTCGTGCACTCGGCAGCCACCCGTTCCGGCGGTTGAGCCGATGGCATTCGAGCTCGCAGCGGACCTTCATCCCGATCTGACCGCCATTGCGTGGATGATCGGTCGCTGGGAGGGCAGCGGCAAGGCAACCTATCCGGGCACCGAGGACTTCGACTTCGGGCAGCAGATCGATTTCGCCCACAATGGCGGGAACTACCTGCACTACCTGTCACAGATTTTTGAGGTCGACGATCAAGGAATGGCGATCCGGCCACTTGCCATGGAGACCGGGTTCTGGCGGCCGCAACCCGACGGCAGTCTCGAGGTCGTGATGTGTCACCCGGCTGGGTACGCGGAGGTGTGGTACGGATCAATCAGCGGAGCCAAGATCGAGCTGGCCACCGACGCGGTGGTGCGTACCGCCTCAGCTGAGGAGTATGCAGCGGGTCAGCGCCTCTACGGCAACGTTGCCGGAGACCTGTTGTGGACATTCGACAAGGCTGCGCAGGGCCACGGTTTACAGACCCACATGTGGGGTCGGTTGCGCCGAGTCTGATCAACTTTCGCATCGGGTGGTGCAGCGGCTACCTACCATGGCAGACGTAGGGGAAGAAAAGTACGAATCGGAGTGCTGAAGCCACCATGACCGCTGTAGTTGCCGAAACGGGGCCAGATGTCGGTGTGCCGTGGCACTACGGTGACCCGATGCGTGAGCAGCGGCTGCTTGACGGCGGCGCAGGCGTCGTTGACCTGTCCCACCGTGGTGTGATCAGCGTTGCTGGACCCGACCGGCTGACGTGGCTGCATTCGCTGACAACGCAAAACCTCGAGGGGCTGGAACCGGGCCGTGGTGTAACGACGCTTGTGCTGTCGCCGCACGGCCACATTGAGCACGTGCTGTATGGCGTCGATGACGGTGAAACCTTCTGGGCTCACACCGAGCCGGGCTCTGCCCCAGCGCTGGTGAGCTGGCTCGACGGGATGCGTTTCTTGATGCGAGTTGAGGTACGTGACCGGAGCGCTGAGTACGCGGTGGTGTGGTCCGCCGCACAGCTGGCGGGTGACAACCTCGTCCGAGTTGGCCCCGACTCGCTGGATGGCCGCGAGCTCTTCTTGGCGCGCGATCGGCTCGGAGACGTCATGAGCGGCGGGCCTCGGGCTGGCACCTGGGCGCTCGAGGCCCGCCGGATCGCTGCCGGTGTGCCGAGGATCGGCCTCGACACCGACCACCGCACCATCCCGAACGAGATCGGTTTGCTTGGCGTTGCCGTCCACCTGGACAAAGGCTGTTACCGGGGTCAGGAGACGGTCGCCCGAGTCCACAACCTGGGACGCCCACCGCGCCGGCTGGTACGCCTGCACCTGGATGGCAGCGCCGATGCGCTACCCCCTGCCAAGGCTGAAGTGCAGCTCGATGGCCGTGCTGTGGGCTATGTAGGCGGTTCGGCCCGCCACTTCGAGCTCGGGCCTATAGCCCTGGGCCTGATCAAGCGAGGTACGGCTCTCGACGCCCGGCTGATCGTCGACGGCATCGCTGCAGCGCAGGAGCCCTTGGTCGATCCCGACATCGGCCTCCACGTCCGCACCGCACCCGGACGCTAGGCGCCGAGTTCGGCCAAGGTTTCCTTGCAGGGGCGGATCTCGCCTACTCGTTCGCCGCCGCCTAGCACCGGAGCGCTGGCCTGGGCGTCTAGTGTTTCGTGATCAAATCCAAGCCGCTTGAGAACGCCGGCCATGACGACGGGACGGGCGCGTGGGTTGCCATCGCTGATCTTGATCGCCACGCCGCGGCCGTCGGCAAGCCCCACCGCATAGACTGACTCAGCCCCAGCCTTCCCCATCAGTCCCGGAATCGCGCGGTGCAGTTCGAGCTCGTCCCGCCGGGTGCCCGACACATACTCCGGATGGCTCCGGATCGCCGTCGCAACGCGATGCTCCGCGCCGCCGGATGCGCTGGCGATGCGCCCAAAAGCGCGAGCTAGGGCGTAAAGCGAGATCGCATACAGCGGGGCGCCGCAGCCGTCAATCGCCACGTTAGTGGCCTGCTCATGAGCAAGATCATCAATGGCTTCGACGATCGCCAGTTGAGTTGGATGATCAGGGTCGCGGTAGCTGGTGATGTCCCGGCCGTTCAGGACAGCAGTCCTGATCATCCCCGCGTGCTTTCCCGAGCAGTTCGTCGCAAGCGAAGACTTAGGCATTCCGCTGCGAATAGCATGCTCCCTGGCGTCTTGGTCCAGAGGCCAGTCCGCAGGCATCTGCAGTGCCGACTCGTCGAGCCCCGACAGGCCGAGGATGCGACGCACGCCCTCGAGGTGGAATGACTCACCAGAGTGAGAGGCGCAGACCAGTGCCAACAACTCGCCATCAAGATCGAGACCAGCCCGCAACATGCCTACCGCCTGAAGCGGTTTGTTGGCGCTACGGGGATACATCGGGGCGAAATCGGCACCGACTGAGGAGGCCAGGCTGCCATCTGGATTGGTGATCGCCACCCTTCCCCGATGGACGCTTTCGACGAAGCCGTTGCGAACGACCTCGACGAGCGCCGGATCCGATTCGAAGGGGCTGCCCACGAGGCGACCCTACGCTTTGATCACCTACGGCGGCCCTGCGTTCTGCGGTGGGCGAACGCAGTTCTGCGTTATTCCGCACCAGGGCTCCGCACGTTCTAATCTTCATGGTGTGAACTGGCATGAGTACGACGCCGCCCTGTTCGACCTGGACGGCGTGCTGACCCCGACCGCGGAGGTGCACATGCGGGCGTGGCAGCAGCTCTTTGTCAACTTCCTCGCCAAGCGGGGCATTGACCAGCCCTACGTCGAGAGCGACTACTTCGACTACATCGACGGCAAGCCACGCTACGACGGCATCCGTGCATTCCTGGCCTCGCGAGGCATTCAGCTGGCCGAGGGCGTTCCCAGCGACAGTCCCCAACTCGAGACCGTCTGCGGGCTCGCCAATCGCAAGAATGAGTTCTTTGCCGCGCTGTTGCGGGAAGAGGGGGTCCAACCGTACGCCGGGTCCGTGCAGTTACTTGATCATCTTGAAGCGCGCGGCACCAAGGTCGCTGTCGTGACGTCGTCCCGTAATGCGACCGCGGTGCTGGAAGCCGCCGATCTGCGACCACGATTCGACGTCATCGTCGACGGCAATGTGGCCGCTGAGCAGGGCCTACGGGGTAAGCCATGCCCTGACACCTTCGTCGCCGCCGCGGAGCAACTTGGGGTACCCGTCGAGCGCGCCGTGGTGTTGGAGGATGCCGTCTCCGGAGTTCAGGCAGGCCATGCCGGCGGTTTCGGTATGGTCGTTGGGGTCGACCGCGGCGTCGGCGCGCAGCGCCTGGCCGACTCCGGTGCAGACCTCGTCGTTGCTGATCTTGCTGAACTGACGGCATCATGACCCGTCGCAGTCCCGACGATCCGATCTCTGCGGCTGACCCACTCGACCGCAATCGCTACCCGATCGATGAGTGGAGGCTCACCGAAGCGGAGTACAGCGCAGATGATCTTGGTGTCACCGAGTCACTTTTTGCGGTCGGCAACGGCTATCTGGGCATGCGTGGCAATGTCGAGGAGGGTCGGGAGACCTATGCCCACGGGACCTTCATCAACGGCTTCCACGAGACCTGGCCGATCCGACATGCCGAAGAGGCCTTCGGCTTCGCTCGGGTAGGCCAGACGATTGTCAACGTACCGGATAACAAGACGATCAAGCTCTACGTCGACGACGAGCCGATGCTGCTCTCGGTCGCTGACCTTGAATCGTACGAGCGCTCGCTGGACTTCCGTGATGGCCTGCTGCGTCGCGACATCGTCTGGCGGACGCCCGGAGGCAAGCGCGTCAAGCTGTCCTCGACCCGCATGATCTCCTTCACCCAGCGACATCTGGCGATCATGACCATGGAGGTCACCATGCTGGATGCCGAGGCTCCGGTGGTGATCTCCTCCCAGACCCTGAATCGCCAAGACGGCCGCGACGAGTACCACGTACGATCCGCCGCGATGGGCACCGGGGTGGATCCACGTAAGGGTGCGGCCTTCGAGGCTCGGGTGCTCGAGCCGCAAAGCCACTGGTGGCAAGATCAGCGGATCATTCTCGGCTACCGCTGCGCCAACTCCAAGATGACCCTCGCCGTCGGAGTTGATCATCAGATCATCACCGACAACGACTATCGCACCTTCACCAGTGCCGATGAAGACACCGGCAAGATGGTCTACCGGGTGCAGGCCAAGCCGGGTCAGCCGATCAAGGTCACCAAGGTTGTTTCCTACCACACCTCACGTGGTGTGCCTTCTCGCGAGCTCGTTGATCGCTGCCGGCGCACTCTTGATCGGGTGCATGAGCACGGTGTGGAACCGGAATTCGCCGCCCAGCGGGAATGGCTCGAAAAGTTCTGGGAGCGGTCCGATGTCGTGGTGCACGGCCAGCCGGCTCTGCAACAGGCGATTCGCTGGAATCTCTTCCAGCTCGCTCAGGCTACGGCGCGCGCTGAGCAGTCCGGGGTGCCCGCCAAGGGTGTGACCGGCACCGGCTACAGCGGGCACTACTTCTGGGACACCGAGATCTTCGTGGTTCCGTTCCTCACCTACACCTCACCGCACATGGCCCGCAGCGAACTGCGTTTCCGTTACAACATGCTCGGCGCGGCTCGTCGCCGCGCGGAAGAGCTCGCCCAGAATGGCGCGCTGTTCCCGTGGCGTACGGTCAACGGCGAGGAGGCATCGGCTTATTACGCGGCCGGCACGGCGCAGTATCACATAGACGCAGACATCACCTATGCCCTCTGCAAGTACGTTGCCGCCAGCGGTGATCAAGACTTCATGAATCGCGAAGGCGTAGATCTGCTCGTCGAGACCGCCAGGTTGTGGGCCGACCTCGGCTTCTGGCGGGAGAATGGCACTGGCCGCCGGAGCTTCCACATCCACGGGGTAACTGGGCCGGACGAATACACCACGGTCGTCAACGACAACCTGTTCACCAACGTCATGGCCCGGTTCAACCTAGCCAAGGCAGCTGAGCTGCTCCGCCAGCTGCAACGAGAACTGCCCCGCGCATACCGGCGTGTGGTGGAGCGGCTCGAGCTTGCTGACGAGGAGATCGATGAGTGGGCCGCCTGTGCGGAAGCGATGTCGATCCCGTACGACGCGGTCACCGGAATCAACCCGCAGGATGCTCACTTTCTTGATCGGGAAGTCTGGGATCTGAAGAACACGCCGCCGGAGAAACGTCCGCTACTGCTCCACTATCACCCGCTGGTGATCTACCGGTTCCAAGTACTGAAGCAGGCTGATGTAGTGCTAGCCCTGTTTCTCCAAGGTGATCATTTCAGCAATGAGCAGAAGCGCAACAACTTCGAGTACTACGACCCCATCACCACTGGCGATTCCACGTTGTCCGGTGTCGTGCAATCGATCATCGCCGCAGAAGTCGGATACCGCGAGCTCGCCCTGCGCTACTTCTACAACGCGCTGTTTGTCGACCTGGCTGATCTGCACGGCAACGTCAGCGACGGGGTCCACGTCGCTTCCACCGGTGGAGTGTGGAACATCCTGGTCCACGGATTCGGTGGCATGCGTGACTACAACGGGAAGATCACCTTCGATCCCCGCTTGCCTGAGTCATGGGACGGCTTGACCTTTCCGATCACCCTCCGCGGCACCCGAGTCAGAGTCGACCTCACGAGCCACGCGATTGCCTTCACCGTTGTCGAAGGCGACAGTGCCGAGCTGTCGGTTCGCGGCGAAGATGTCACTGTGTCGCTTGGCCAGCCGGTACGCGTCCCTTTGGCGCACCAAGGCTTCCCCATCGACGGCCCGCTCCCTTCCAAGACCGTCGATCGGCGACCTGACGGGACGCTGATCACTGCTTCGGTGCCCCAGGCCGTCATGCTGGGACGATAAGTCGACTCACGGACCGCGCGAGCTGGCAGCTTGCATCTGCTTGCATTTGCAAGCACAATGGTTGACATGGTGAGAATTCGCAGCCAGAAGGTTGGTGAGCAGCTGGGCTCGCTCGGTGAGTTCATTGCCGGTCGGCGCCGAATGGCTCAATTGTCGCTGCGTCAGCTCGCCGAGCAGACCGGTATATCGAACCCCTACCTGAGCCAGATCGAGCGAGGGCTTCGCAAGCCCTCGGCCGAGGTGCTGCAGCAGTTGTCCAAGGCATTGCGTGTCTCCGCCGAGTCGCTGTATGTGCGCGCCGGGATCTTGGATCCGGATGACCACCCGGTTACGTCGGTGGAGATGGCCGTGCTCTCAGATATGGCGATCAGCGAGCGGCAGAAGCACGTGCTGATCGACGTGTACACCTCATTCGTCAAAGAAAACGAGAAGGCTGCCACCAGCAGCAAGCCCAAGAAGAATCACGTTGAACCCAACCAAGAAGGAGCACCCGATGCTTGAGAAGGAACCCTCCGACGAGGCCCGCAAGTCAGCCCTCGAGTCGGACTACGCCGCGCTGTATGCGGTCGCCGGCCTCACTGATGCGCTAGCCGAGGCACTCAAGGGTGCCCTCGCCGAGACGCAGCAAAAGGCCAGCAAGCGACTGAACGAGCTGCAGAGCAGGCGCCCGGAACTGAGCAGACAGGCCAAGGCGGGCGCCGAAGATGTGCGTACCTTTGTGATCACGCTTCCGGAGCAGTTCAAGCATCTACCGGACGCCACCAAGGCTCGGATCGCCGAGCTACAGAAGCAGGCAAATGATCTGCTGGCCCAGGCAACGAGCACCTACGTCGATTTCGCCGAACGCGGCAAGCACGCGGTCGATGACGTACGGCGGTCGACACGTGACCGATCGTCCAAGGCGACCAAGCCAGTGACGCCTCGCAGTACGGACATGTCCGCCACGAGTGGGTCCGCCTCTGGCATGTCATCTGAGAGTGGCCCGGCTGCTGGCATGTCATCTGAGAGTGGCGCGACCTCTGGCATGTCAT